>CAZMJQ010000130.1:0-3506 GCA_964566475.1 uncultured Propylenella sp.
TGCTGGTCCGCGGAAACCGCGCCGGATCCTCGCTGACATGCTTCAGATCGTCTTCCAGCTGATGAATCGGATCAATATTGTCGGGACGGAGATCAGAGTATGTGTCCATCGAGTTGGTATACTTCCTTTCCGATCGTTCAACGACCGCTCTCGGGATCAAGAAGCCCTCTCTCTTACCGAGAGTTCCTGCCCCGTATTGTCTAGCGCGAGTGGCGTAACGCGTCGCGGCCGCTTCAAGTTCCGGTTAACCAGAATTGTGCGCCGCAAAAATACCGCTGGCCTATTCTCAGTGAAGCCAGTCGGGCACTCGCTCGCAACTGATTCGCCGATCATCCTACCGGATGCATGCACTTTGGAGAAATCGGCGCTGTACGGGAGGTGCTCCATTTGGACGGCCTGGGTATTGGAGAGATTCCGGCCGCCTTTGTCCGGCCGATCTACTGCCCCTCCATTCCCGGCGGCACGTCCACGCCCGGCAGCCACGGCTTGATGTCGAGCACGGGCGTTCCGTCGAGGCAGTCGAGCGCATCGAGCTCCAGCACACCCGCTTCGGCATCGCATGACACGAGCCGCGTGGCGTGCAGCCCGATCGGGTTGGGCCGGACCGGAGAGCGCAGCGAGAACACGCCCGCCGGCTGCTCCCGGTGACGCGGGGCCTGCACCAGGAGATCGCGGCGCGCGCGGTCGAGCCAGGTGAGCACGAAGACCGAACCCCCGGCGGCGAGGTCCTTCAGCCCGAGACGCCACGGCGGAGCGATCTCGATCCGCGCCCAGCCGCCGCGTTCGCGCGCCTGCCGCAGGTTCTTGGGCATGGCGGAGCGGTCGGTCCACGGCGTCCGCGCCACGCCGATGAACACGATTCCCGCATTTGCCGGCATGACCGCCGGATCGACCGAGGACCGCACCTCTCCCGGACGCTGCATGTCGTCCATCGGCAACTCTCCTTGTAGGTGTCGGTCGGAGCCAGTGGCGACCCCAGCCGCCGGACTCCACCCCGAGTAGGCCCGCGCGCCGCCGGGGGCAAGCCAGGGCACAGGGGCTGGAAACCCCGGTTAGCGCTTGACGCGCCTCCGTATCGATATAAAGATATCTGTATATCGTTTTGAGAGGAATCTCGTGGGCTCGTCGGTCGACCTGCTCGTTCATCAGATGAAAGCCGCGGGCGAAGAGACCCGCGTGCGGCTCCTCGCGCTCCTGCGGCGCGGCGAGCGCACGGTGAAGGAGCTTACCGAGATTCTCGGCCAGTCCCAGCCGCGCATCTCGCGCCACCTGAAGGTGCTTACCGATGCCGGGCTGGTCTCGCGCAGCCCGGAAGGCTCGTGGGTTTATTACCGGCTCTCCGACGACGAGTCCGGCCGCGAGGTCGCCGTCAGCATTCTCAGAGGCCTCGACGAGTCCGATCCCAAGCTCGTCCGCGACAACGAGCGCCTCACCGCTCTCAAGCAGCGCAACCAGGAAGCGGCCGAGCGTTACTTCGCCGAGCACGCGAGCCGCTGGGATGCGATCCGCTCGCTGCATGTGCCCGAGCGCGAGGTCGAGGCCGCGATCCTGGAGCGGGCGGGGGAGGGGCCGTTTCGCGCCATGCTCGATCTCGGCACCGGCACGGGGCGCATGCTGGAGCTCTTCGCCGGGCGCTACGAGCGGGCGGTCGGGATCGACCTGTCGCCGGCGATGCTGGCGGTGGCGCGCGCCAATCTCGACCGTGCGGGCATAGAGCACGCCCGCGTGCGGCTCGGGGACGTCACCAACCTGCCGGTCGTGCGCGACAGCTTCGACCTCGTCGTCATTCACCAGGTGCTGCACTACCTCGATGAGCCCGCGCGGGCGGTCGCCGAGGCCGTCGGAGCCCTTGCCGCCGGCGGCCGGCTGCTCGTGGTCGATTTCGCCCCGCACGAGCTGGAGTACCTGCGCCAGAGCCACGCCCACCGCAGGCTCGGGTTCGACCGCAAGCAGATGAAGCAGTGGATCGAGGCCGCCGGCCTGCGGCTTGAAGCGGCCGAGGATCTTGCGCCGCGCGACGAGAACGTCGGTCTGACCGTGACGGTGTGGTCGGCGGTCGACCGCAGGGCGGCCCGCTCAGGACAGAAGGCGGAGGCACAATGATGAGCAACGCAAGCCTCAGCGGCGCAAGACCGCCGCCCGACATCTCATTCGAGTTCTTTCCGCCGAAGACGGATTCGCAAGTCGCAATGCTGGAGGACAGCGTGGCGCGGCTCGCGTGCTTCCGGCCGGCCTATGTCTCAGTGACATACGGCGCCGGTGGAACGACGCAGGAGCGCTCGCGCGGAGCGGTGCAGCAGATGCTGCGCCGGGGGCTCCGCACGGCCGCGCACTTGACGTGCGCCGGCGCGAGTTGCGACGCGCTTGACGAGACCATCGGCTGGTTCCGCGACGCGGGCGTGACCCGCTTCGTCGCGCTGCGCGGCGATCCGCCCGGCGGATTGTCGGAGCCCTACGTCCCGCATCCCTCGGGCTTCCGCGATACCGCCGACCTGGTGGGCGCGCTGAAGCGCGCCGGCGCCGGGGAGGTGTCCGTCGCGGCCTACCCGGAGCGTCATCCGCAGAGCCCCGACTGGCAGACCGAGATGGACGTGCTGAAGCGCAAGGTCGACGCGGGCGCCGACCGGGCCATCACGCAGTTCTTCTTCGACAACGATCTCTACGAGGCTTACGTGGAGCGCGTGCGCCGCGCCGGCATCCACGTGCCGGTCGTGCCGGGCATCATGCCGGTCCACCGCTTCCCCTCGGTCTGCAGCTTCGCAAGCCGCTGCGGCGCCAGCATCCCGGAGGGCCTGGCGCAGCGCTTCGAGGGCCTCGATCCGAACGAGGAGACGCACGGTCTGGTCGCGGCCGCCGTCGTCACGGAGCAGATGGCCGATCTCATCGCGCGCGGCGTGGACGCGTTCCACATCTATACGCTGAACCGGGCGGAGCTGACCGAGGCGATCTGCCGGGTATGCGGCATCGCACCTGTCGACGCGAACGCGTGTCGGGCCGCGTGACTAATCTTTGCTGTTATGTAGTTCAGCCCTCACTTGCGAAATAGGCTCAAGCTTCGACTTGAACGGACGGGCGCGAGCGTTCCACTATAGAGTTGCACACGAAGTCTCTAGAGGAGACTCCCATGGACGGGCGTTCTGGATTGGGTTGATTGCCGGAGCGGTTCTTAGCTTGGTTACCTCTATCGGCGCGAATCTCTTCGACAGTAAGCTGAAGAGGCTACTACAGGAAAGGAGGATCAGAGTTCACACGCGGCGAAAAGAAAAGGAAGTTGAGACTTTTGCAAGGCTAAGGCATCTCCATTCTGACCGCACAGACAGGATCCTTCAGTTTCAAAGCTATGCGTTCAGTGGTATATACTATCTTGTACTGAGCGTATTCTTTCTAGCTAGCTTGCTCTACATCGCGCGGTCACCGAGCGATTACTTCCTACTAAGGCTGCCGGCCGGGCTGTTGTGCGCCGGGTGCCTTCTAATAGCCACCGCGGAATGGAGGGCGTTCATTCG
>CAZMJQ010000131.1:0-4983 GCA_964566475.1 uncultured Propylenella sp.
CTGTCGATCCTGGTGATCGTGGTTTGGCAGTTCTTCGTCATCACGCCGATGACGGAGAGGGAGCGGCAGCGCATCGAGGCGCAGCAGACGGCGGGCGAAGCCGAGATTCAGACGCCGGGAGCGCAGCCGCCCGGAGCGCCGGCGCCGACGCAGGAGATAGGCGCCCCGCCCACGCCCGGCACCGCAGCCGGCGCGGCGCTTCCAGGGCTTCCGGCCGCCGCGGCCGAAACAGACACGGCAGCGGCCACCCGGGTCGCCATCGACACGCCTTCGCTGCAGGGCTCGATCAACACGGCCGGCGGCCGCATCGACGACCTCCTGCTCGCCCGCTACCGAGTGACTGTGGAGCCGACGAGCCCGCCGGTGCGGCTGTTCTCCCCGGCCGGGAGCGAGGATCCGTATTTCGCCGATTTCGGATGGACCGCCGGGAGCGGCGGACCGGCGGTGCCCGACGCAACGACGGTTTGGGAGGCCAGGGGCGGCCCGCTCGCGCCGGGCCGCGACGTGACGCTGACCTGGGACAACGGGGCGGGACTGACGTTCACGCGCACGTTCTCCGTCGACGAGAACTACATGTTCACGGTCAGCCAGTCGGTGCGGAACGCCACAGGCGGGGCGGTGACACTTTTTCCCTACGGCCTGATAAGCCGCACCGGCCTGCCCCAGACCACCGGCTTCTTCATCCTGCACGAGGGCCTGATCGGCTTTCTCGGCGACGCCGGCCTCCAGGAGATCGACTACAGCGACCTCGACGACGATAACTCCATCACGCCCCCGCAGGTCTCCCAGGGCTGGCTCGGGATGACGGACAAGTACTGGGGCGCCGCCCTGATTCCTGCCGGCGGCGAGCCGTTCCAGCCGCGCTTCCACAAGACGACGCTTGGAACCCTGCCGATCTACCAGGCGGACTTCCTCGGCGGGGCCGTCAACGTGCCGGCCGGCGGGACAGCCGGGCACCAGAGCTACCTCTTCGCAGGCGCCAAGGAGACGGCCGTCCTCGACGGCTACCAGGAAGACCTCAACATCCCGCGCTTCGAATTGATGATCGACTGGGGCTGGTTTTACTTCATCACCAAGCCGCTCTTTCAGCTCATCGACTGGCTCTTCCGCTTCCTCGGCAATTTCGGCCTCGCCATCCTGGCCGTGACGGTGCTGGTGAAAATCGTCTTCTTCCCGCTCGCCAACCGCTCCTATGCGTCGATGAGCAAGATGAAGAAGCTGCAGCCGGAGATGCAGAAGCTCCAGGAGCAGCACAAGGACGACCGGATGGCGCTCCAGAAGGAGATGATGGAGCTCTACAAGCGCGAGAAGGTCAATCCGATCGCCGGCTGCTGGCCGATCCTCATCCAGATCCCGGTGTTCTTCGCGCTCTACAAGGTGCTCTTCGTCACCATCGAGATGCGCCATGCGCCGTTCTTCGGCTGGATCAAGGATCTTTCCGCGCCCGACCCGACCTCGATCTTCAACCTGTTCGGGCTGATCCCGTTCGATCCGCCGCAATTCCTCATGCTCGGCATCTGGCCGCTCCTCATGGGCTTCACGATGTTCGTCCAGATGCGGATGAACCCCACGCCGCCCGACAAGACGCAGGCGATGATCTTCAACTGGATGCCGGTGATCTTCACCTTCATGCTGGCCTCGTTCCCGGCGGGCCTCGTCATCTACTGGGCGTGGAACAACTTCCTGTCGATACTCCAGCAGGGCATCATCATGAGGCGGCACGGCGTGCCGATCGAGCTGTTCGGCAATCTGAAGGGCCTGTTCACCCGCTCCAAGCCGAAGAACACGCCGGCGGAATAACGCCGCTGGCGCCGCCCGCCGCCACCCTGTAGGTTGCCGGTTGTGCAACTTAATGGGGAGGCGTTCGAATGAGCACGGAGACCGAGAACGTCGAAATCCTGAAGAGCGCCTATTCGCAGTGGGCTGGCAAGAAGGCAGCGGACCTTGGCTGCTGGGATAGCGTCATGGCCGACGACATCACGTTTCGCTCGCTGGCGCAGGGAGCCCCGGGAGCGGAGTTCTCCCGGGCAAGAAGCGGCAAGGCGGGCGCCATCGGATATCTCGAGGATCTCACCCGCGACTGGAGCATGGTCTCCTACGTCGTGGACGAATATATCGCGCAGGGCGACCGGGTCGTGGCCATCGGGTCGACGTCATGGACGAACAGGAAGACGGGAAAGACGGCCTCCACACCGAAGGTCGATATCTGGCGGATGCGGAACGGCAAGGCGGTGGAGTTCATGGAGTTCTACGACACGGCAAGCCTCATTGCCGCTGCGACGCCGTAGTCCCGCCCTGCGTCATAGTCTGGTATAGGCGCCACGGACCTTGAGCCGAGGGAGGTTGCCGTGGACCAGAGAGCCAAGCCCGCGCCGCGCCTGGCGCCGCTGCCGGAAGATCACACGCCGGAGCTGAAGGAGCAGTTCGAGAAGGCGAAGCAGGCGTATGGCTTCGTGCCGAACAGCCAGCTCACCATGCAGCGGCGGCCGAAGATCGCCGCCGGCTTCGGGGCGCTGAGCGCCGCGATCTGGTCGCCCGACAATCTCGTAGACCGCGGCTTCAAGCGTCTGATCGCGCACGTCGCGAGCCGTGCGGCGGGCTGCCAGTACTGCATGGCGCACACGGCGGGCGGCGCGCTCCGGCTCGGCGTGGAGGAGGAGCGGCTGCGCGCGATCTGGGAGTACGAGACGAGCCCGCTCTTTTCGCCGGCGGAGCGGGCGGCGCTCGACGTCGCCGTCTGCGCGGCGCAGGTTCCGAACGCCGTCACCGACGAGATGTTCGCGAGGCTTCGCGAGCACTGGTCGGACGACGAGATCGTGGAGATCGTTGCCGTGATTGCGCTCTTCGGCTTCCTCAACCGGTGGAACGACACGATGGCGACGCCGCTGGAGGGCGAGCCGGCCGAGGTGGGCGAGGAATATCTCGCAGATCGCGGCTGGAGCGCCGGGAAACACGCGCGCTGACGGCGGGCGGCGCGCAGTACGCTATGCAGCACGCTATATCGCGCGGCTCGCCGCCACCTTGACTGAGGCTCCCATGCACGGTCCCTCGCCGCTCGATCCGCATCCGATGAAGGGGCACCCGCGGGTCTGCTTTCTCAAGGCCGTCGTGGACCGGCCGAACATCGAGATCGGCGACTACACCTACTACGACGACCCTGACGAGCCGGAGCGCTTCGCCGAGAAGTGCGTGCTCTACCATTTCGATTTCATCGGCGACCGCCTGGTCATCGGCCGCTTCACGGCGATCGCCGCCGGCGTCCGCTTCATCATGAACGGCGCCAACCATGCGACGTTCGGACTGAGCACCTATCCGTTCCAGATCTTCGGCCATGGCTGGGGAGGAAGGCTTTGACCCGGCCCACCTCTCCGAAGGCTTGCGTGGCGATACGGTCGTCGGCAGCGACGTGTGGATCGGCATGGAAGCGGTGATCCTGCCTGGCAGCCGCATCGGCGACGGCGCCATCGTCGGCGCTCGCGCGGTCGTCTCCGGCGCGGTGCCCCCCTACTCGGTCGTTGTCGGCAACCCCGCGCGGGTCGTGCGGCACCGCTTCGATGAGCGGACGATCTCGCGTCTGCTCGCGGTCCGATGGTGGGACTGGCCGGCAGCGAAGATCACCCGCCACGTCAGTCTCCTCCGCGGCAACGATGTCGAGGCGCTGGAGCGCGCCGCGCGGGAGCCGCAGGCGTGAGCATCCTCCTCGGTCTGGGCTCCCTCGCTCCCCAAGGAGAGCATGCATCTGCTATAATGATTTCATGCTGGACAAGATTCCCCGGCGGATGACGCCGGAAGAGTTCTATGCGTGGCAGGACGGGATGGACGAGAAGTACGAGCTCGTCGACGGCCGGCCTGTGAAGCGATGCCCGGACATCGAGATGATGACCGGCGCGAGCCGCCGGCATGACCGGATCGTGTGGAACCTCATCCGGGCGCTCGGCAACCAGCTCGGCGATGGGCCCTGCCAGGGATTCACCAGCGATACCGCCGTGCGCACGATGAAGGATACCCGCCGCCGCCCGGACGTCGGAATCGAATGCGGAGGCAGGGACGACCGCTCCCTCGAAGCCGCCGATGTGCGCCTTGTCGCGGAAGTCCTCTCCCCATCGACGCGCGAGCTCGACATGTTTGGAAAGCTCGAGGAATACCGGGACATTCCCAGCATGCGTTATGTCCTGCTGGTCGAGCCGAATGCTCCCAGGGCCATTCTTTGGTCCCGAAGGGACGATCTGAGCTGGAGGCACGAGGACTTCGAAGGGCTCGAGGCCGTTGTGACGATGCCCGAGCTCGATATTACTCTCGGTCTCCGGGACGTCTACTCAGGCCTCACTTTCCGGCCCGCTCCCACACTCGTCGAAGGAGACGAGAGCTGACGTCAAGCGCGGCTACTTCGGCCAACCCGCCAGATCTCTTCCGTCACCCGTGGCGCTTCGTCACCGAGGCGCCGACGATGGTCGCGCTGCCGCCGGAAGGTCCGCCGGAGGTCGCCTTCGCCGGCCGCTCCAATGTCGGCAAGTCGAGTCTCATCAACGCGCTCGTCGGGCAGTCGGGTCTGGCGCGCACCTCCAACACGCCGGGGCGGACGCAATCGCTGTTCTTCTACGTGCCCGACCTTGCCTCCGCCTCGCCCGATGCCCTGCCGCCGGTGGCGCTGGTCGACATGCCGGGCTACGGCTACGCCAGGGCGCCGAAGAAGACGGTGGAGACCTGGACGCGCCTCATCCACGCCTACCTCGCCGGGCGCGCGCCGCTGAAGCGCGTCTTCGTCCTCGTTGATGCGCGGCACGGCCTGAAGCCGGCGGACGAGACGCTGATGAACGAGCTCGACCGCGCCGGCGTCTCCTACCAGATCGTGCTGACCAAGGCCGACAAGGTGAAGCCGGCGCCGCTCGACGAGGTGAGGGTCAGGACCGCAGAGGCGATCCGCAGGCACGCCGCCGCGCATCCTGAGATCATCGTGACGTCGAGCGTCAAGGGCGACGGACT
>CAZMJQ010000132.1:0-2573 GCA_964566475.1 uncultured Propylenella sp.
GCCTCCATCGTCGCCAAGGTCATGCGCGACCGCCTGATGACGCGCTGCGACGCGTCCTTCGCCGGCTACGGCCTCGCATCGCACAAGGGCTATTCCACCAAGGCGCACCAGGCCGCGCTCGTCGCGCTCGGGCCCTGCCGCATCCATCGCCGCAGCTTCTGGCGCGTCGCCGCCTGCGCCCAGGGGGAGCTCGCGCTCGATGTCGAGGAATCTCCGGAGGCCGAAGCATCGTAGCCCGCATGGAGCGCCGAAGGCGCGCAATGCGGGGACGGCGGTGACGGAAACCTCGGGAGTCCCGGATTGCGCGACTGCGGCGCTCCATCCGGGCTACGGGCGCCTCAATTCAGGTTCTTGCGCACCGCGTCGATGGACTGCTCGACGAGCGCCTCGCCCGTCTTGCCCTTGGCGCGTTCCGCCAGGATGCGGCTTGCCGCGGCGGACGCCACGTCGATGGCGCGGCTTCTCACTTCCGCCACCGCCTGCGTTTCCGCCTGCGCGATACGCTGCTCCACGGCACGCGTGCGGCGCGCCACGTAATCGTCGATGCGCGTCCGCGCCTCCGCGCTCAGCGCCTCGGCCTCGCGCCGCGCCTGGTCGATAATCGCTTCCGCCTCCGCCGCGGCGCCGGCCGTCCGCTTCTTGTAGTCGGCGAGCAGCGCCTCCGCCTCCTCGCGGAGCTTGCGCGCCTCCTCCAGCTCGGAGCGGATCTTCGCGGCGCGCTTGTCGAGCGCCGCGGTCAGCATCTCCGGCACCCGCACGAAGACGAGGATGCCGATGAAGACGACGAGCCCGAGAAGGACCCACACGGTCGCCCATGCTGTGGCGTTCATCGCGTCTCCGCCCTTTCCGCCATGGCCGACTCTACGGCCGCGGCGACGTCCGCACCGCCGGACTCGCCGATCAGAGCCACCACCAAGGCTTCGGTCGCGTCCCTTGCGATGGCGTCGACCTCCGCCAGCGCCTGCGTCTTCACGTTGTTGATGCGCGCGTCTGCTGCGTCGAGCTTCCCCTGCAGGTCCGCCTCGATGCGGGTGCGGTCTGCGTCGATCTTGCTCTTCGCCCCGTCCCGCGCCTCTTGCGCGATGGAATGGGCGTTCTGCCGCGCCTCGGCGAGCGCCTGCTCGTAGGCGGCGATGGCCGCGTCCGTCTCGTCCTTCAGCCGCCCGGCGGCAGCGAGGTCGCCGGAGATGCGTTCGCTGCGGTTGTCGAGGATGGCCTTGATGCGCGGCAGCACCAGGCGGCTCATCAGGAAGAGCAGCGCGCCGAAGGTGATGGCGAGCCAGATGAGCTGCGAGCCCCAGGTGGCCGGGTCGAACGGCGGGAACGTGCCGTGCTCGTCGCCGTGCGCCTCGGCGCCCTCGTGCAGCTCGCCCGTCGCGGCCTCGCCGTGACCGTCCTGCGCGAACGATGGTGTGATGAAGCTCACGCCTTGCCTCCAATGAGGACGGCGCTAGCTGCGCCGTCCGCCGGACCGGGCCTCAGCTAGACGGCGAAGATGAGCAGGAGCGCGATCAGCAGCGAGAAGATGCCCAGCGCCTCGGTCACGGCGAAGCCGAAGATCAGCCGGCCGAACTGGCCGTCGGCCGCCGACGGGTTGCGGATGGCGCCTGCCAGGTAGTTGCCGAAGAGCGAGCCGAGGCCGACGCCCGCGCCGCCCATTCCAAGGCAGGCCATGCCGGCTCCGATGTACTTCCCGGCATCGATGATCGCTTGTTCCATGATCCAGTTCTCCTGAGGTCAGAATAGGTGCCGCCCCTCAATGCGAAGGATGCAGCGCGTCGTTGAGATACATGCAGGTGAGGATGGCGAAGACATAGGCCTGCAGGAAGGCCACCAGCACCTCCAGCGCCGTCAGCGCCACCGTCATCGCGAAGGGGATGATCGCGCCGATCCATCCGGCGAAGCCGAAGGCGCCGAGCATGATGATGAAGCTGGCGAAGACCTTGAGCGTGATGTGCCCCGCCAGCATATTGGCGAAGAGACGGACTGAAAGGCTGATCGGCCGCGAGAGGAACGACATGACCTCGATCGCGACCACGAGGGGCAGCAGATAGGCGGGGACCCCCTTGGGCACGAAGAGCCCGAGGAAATGCATGCCGTTCCGATAGAAGCCGTAGATGATGACGACCAGTATGACCGTCACCGCCAGCGCCGCGGTCACCACGATGTGGCTCGTCACCGTGAAGAAGTAGGGGAACAGCCCCAGCACGTTGGCGAACAGCACGAACATGAAGAGCGAGAACACGAACGGGAAGAAGCGCATGCCGTCCGTGCCGGCGCTCTCGCGCAGCATGTTGGCGACGAACTCGTAGGAGATCTCGGCGACCGATTGCAGCCGGCCCGGCACCAGCCGGCGGGAGCTGGTCGCCGTCAGCAGAAAGCCGGTGATCAGCACCACGGTGAGCACCATGAAAAGCGCGGAATTGGTGAAGGCGATCGGCATTCCGCCGATCGTGCCGAGGTCCACGATGTTGGTGATCGCGAACTGGTGAATCGGATCGACCTTGTCTTCCACGCCTCAGCCCCTCTCAACGCCCCTGCGGGGCACAGCGCTCAACGCGAGCCGTCCTCGG
>CAZMJQ010000133.1:0-10776 GCA_964566475.1 uncultured Propylenella sp.
TTAGGAGGGCGCGCTCGCCCGTCTCGCGCTCGTCGGCGGTGACGGTGCGCGCCTTGGCGCGGACGCTCTCGGCGATCGCGCGGACGCGCGCCGGGCCGCCGGAGAAGACCTCCTGCCGGCGCTCCTCCAGCCAGGCGAAGAACGAGGCGTCGCCGATAAGCCCGTATTTCACCACTTCGGCGTAGCCCGCCGCGAGCTCGCGGCGGGGCAATGTATCGAGTGAAGCCGTGTCGGCAAGCACAAGAACAGGCTGGTGAAATGCCCCAACGAGGTTCTTCCCCTGTGGGGCGTTAATGCCGGTCTTGCCGCCGACTGAGGCATCCACTTGGGCGAGCAGGTTGGTCGGCACCTGGACCAGGTGCATGCCGCGGCGGGCGATTGCGGCGGCAAAGCCCGCAAGGTCCCCGACGACGCCGCCGCCCAGCGCGACGACCGCGTCGCCGCGCTCCAGCCGTGCCTCCAGGATCGATCCAACGACGGACTGCAACTGACTGAAGCTTTTGGAGCTTTCACCGGCCGGGACGACGATCTCGGAGGCCGATATGCCGGCCGCCGCAAGCGAGGCGCGAAGCGCGGGCAGGTGCGCCTCGGCGACGTTGTCGTCGGTCACCACGGCCACGTTGCGGCCGCTCAGCCGCTCGGCGACCAGGGTACCCGCCCGGGCAATTAGGCCGGGCCCGATCAGGACGTCGTAGCTTCGAGCGCCCAGTTCGACGCGCACGCGCTCCACGCTCAAGGCGCACCTTCGCGGCCAAAGTAGGCGTCGAGCGCCGAGAGGACATCGGACACCACCGCCTGGTGCGGCCCCTCGCGCGACGAGATCACGATGTCGGCGAGGGCGTAGACCGGCTCGCGCTCGCTGAGCAGCTCGCGCATCCGCACCTCGGGATCCGCGCCCTTGAGGAGCGGGCGATTGCCCTTCTTGCGCACCCGCTCCAGCATCAGCGGCACGTCGGCCTTAAGCCAGACGGTGATGCCCGCCGTGCGGCAGCGCTCGCGCGTCTCCGCGCTCATGTAGGCGCCGCCGCCGGTGGCGATGACGGCGGGTCCGCCGGCCAGGAGCCGCGCGATGACGCGCTCCTCGCCTTCGCGGAAATGCGCCTCGCCGTACTGCTCGAATATCTCGGGAACGGTGAGGTTGGCCGCCTTCTCGATCTCGGCGTCGGCGTCGAGGAAGGGAAGATGCAGGTTGTTGGCGAGTCTGCGCCCGATGCTTGACTTCCCGGCTCCCATCATCCCGACCAGCACAATGCAGCGCGCGCCGAGCAGCGTGCGCAGCTGCTCGGTGCGGTGGTCGTCCGCGACGGCGTGACGTACGGGCAAGAGATCGTCCTCCACCGACACGTCGTGCTCCGGGCGCCGCCGCGCGTCAAGCGCCGCGCCCGCGCCGGTCCGCGCCTTGCAAACGGTGGAGGGGGCGGGCTAGACCCGAATCGGCCAATATGCGGACCCAATGCCCAGTCTAATTCGATTGATGGTCGCACTGGGGATCATCGCCGCCATCATCTACGGCGGCATGGTGGCCCTGGTCATCTCGGTTGAGCCGAATCCGCGTGAGATGACGGTGCGTATCCCGAACGACCGGCTGCAGCCATGAGCTCCGCCGACCGGCGCGGCGCGACGCATGACGCGGCGCTCATGGAGGCGTTCCTCGAGATGCTGGCGGCGGAGCGGGGGGCGAGCTTCAACACGCTCGCGGCCTATCGGCGCGACCTGGAGGATTTTTGCGAGGCAGTGGGCCGCCTGGCGGGCGCTCATGCCGATGACGTCCGCCGCTACCTCTCGGGGCTGTCCCGCCGCGGCCTTGCCGCGAGCTCGCAGGCCCGGCGGCTCTCGGCGCTGAGGCAGTTCTTCGGGTTCCAGGTCGCCGAGGGTCTGCGCGACGACGATCCGACCGCCACGGCCGAAGCCCCCAAGCCCCGCCGCGCCTTGCCCAAGGTGCTGACGGTGGATGAGGTGGACCGGCTGCTCTCGGCGGCGCGTGAGGACACGGAAGGGCCGGACAGCGCCCCGGGACGCAGGTTTGCGGCGCTTCGCATGCGGGCGCTTCTGGAGTTGCTCTACGCTACCGGCTTGCGCGTGTCGGAGCTGGTGAGCCTCCCGGCTGCGGCAGGGCGGGGCGGGCGTCCGTACATCACCGTCATCGGAAAGGGCGCGCGCGAACGGCTGGTGCCGCTGAATCGCGCTGCGCAGGAGGCGCTCGACGAATATCGCGCCGCCGCGAAGGAGCGCGGCATCGCGGACGGCAAGTGGCTTTTTCCCGCGGACAGTGCCAAGGGGCACCTGACGCGCCAAGCGTTCGCGCGCGACCTGAAGCGCGTTGCCGCGCGCGCCGGGTTCGACACGGCGAAGCTCTCGCCGCACGTGCTGCGGCACGCCTTCGCGACGCACCTGCTTTCGGGGGGTGCCGACCTGCGCGCCGTGCAGACGCTGCTCGGCCACGCCGACATCTCCACGACGCAGATATACACGCACGTGCTCGACGAGCGCCTCAAGCAGCTCGTCAACGAGCACCATCCGCTCGCCGACGTCACGGGAACCTGACAGAGCCGAATGTGATCCGCCGCACAAAGGGTTGCGGCACACGATGCACATTCTGCAAAAGGAGCAGGGCGCAAGTCGGGGGAGCGCGTGCGCGAGATCAGGGTCTTCGTCTCTTCGCCGAGCGATGCGCAGTTCGAGCGTCGGCGGCTCGAGCGCGTCGTGGAGCGCCTTAACGGCGAGCTGCGCGGATCCATCCGCCTGCGCGCCTTCCGCTGGGAGACCGGGTTCTACAGCGCGCACGAGACGTTCCAGACGCAGATTCCGTCGGCGGCCGAATGCGATATCGTGATCGGCATCCTGCGGCACCGATCGGGACCGAGCTGCCGCCCGAGTTTGCCACCATGCCGGACGGGCGGCCTTATCCGAGCGGCACGGCGTACGAGGTCCTCACCGCGATCGAGGCGCGGCGGACGAAGAATCTGCCCGACGTCTACGTCTTCCGCTACGCCGAGCCGCCGACCGTCGCGCTCGACGACCGCGAGCACCGCTCCTTCGTGGAGGAGCAGTGGGAGCGGCTGAAGGGCTTCTTCGACCAGTGGTTCGTGTCGCCCGAGGGGCAGTTCAAGGCGGCCTTCCACGTCTTCTCTTCCACCGACGAGTTCGAAGACCAGGCCGAGCGCCTGCTGAGGCAGTGGATCGAGGAGCACGTCCTCAGCGACCGCGCCGTCAGCTGGCCGGTCGAGATCAAGGGCTCGCCGTTCCGCGGCCTCGATGCGTTCGATACGCAGCACGCAGCGGTCTTCTTCGGGCGCTCGCGCGACATCGCGCGGAGCATCGATGCGCTGAAGGGGGCCGCCGAGCGCGGCACGCCCTATCTCCTGCTGGTCGGCCCAAGCGGCACCGGCAAGTCCTCCCTGGCGCGGGCCGGGCTGGTGCCGCGCCTCACCGCCGCAGGCGTCGTGCCGTCAGTGGATTTGTGGCGCGTCGCCGTGTTCCGTCCCGCCGAGCGAGGGAGCGATCCGTTCTTCGCGTTCGCCGACGAGCTTCTAAACGCAGCGCGCGGCGGCGCCTTCGACGACACCCAGCTGAAAGCGCTGCCGGAGCTGGCCTCTTGGGAGCAGCATAGAACGCCGCGCCAGCTCGCCGAATATCTCAGGACGAGCGACGCGCCCGCCGATCCCATCCGGGCCGCTCTCGACGCGGCGGCGGAGGCGGAGCGCAGTGCCGGCGGCTACGACAGAGCCGTCTCGGCTTCTCTGCTCGTCGTCGCCGATCAGCTCGACGAGCTCTTCGCGGCGGACATTCCTGGGGAAACACGGGAGCGCTTCGGCGCACTGCTCACGCAGCTTGCGGCGAGCGGGCGCGTCTGGATTGTCGCCACGCTACGCGCCGACCTTTACGAGCGCTACATGGCGGTGCCGACGCTGCTTGCGCTGAAGACCGAAGGCGCCGCCTACGATCTCGCACCGCCTGGTCCGGCGGAGCTAGCCGAGATCGTGCGGCGTCCGGTGGAGGCAGCCAATCTCGTCTACGAGGCCGACGCAAACGGGCGCACGCTCGACGAGCGGCTGCTCGCCGAAGCGGGCCGCGCCGACATGCTCCCGCTTCTTCAGTTCACGCTCAACCGGCTCTTCGAGGAGCGCGTCGTCGCGGACGGCGAGATGCGGCTGACGCATGCCGCCTACGAGGCGATCGGCGGACTGAGCGGGGCCATCGACCAGGAGGCGGAACGCGCGCTCGCAGGGCTGCGCGAGAGCGCCATCGAGCGCCTGCCACGCCTGCTGCGCGATCTGGCGACGCCCGCCAAGGGCGGGGAGGGCGACGGCGCTTCCGATGCTGCGCTGACCATCCGCTCCGTGCCGCTCTTGCGCGCCGCGCACGACGTGCAGGCACGGCAGCTCATCCAGGCGCTCATCGATGCGCGCATCCTGCTCTCCTCGGGCGGCGAGGCGGAGCCGACGATCCGCATCGCGCATCAGCGTGTGCTGGAGAGCTGGCAGCGCGCCCGCGGTATCGTGGCGGAGAACGCAGAGTTCTTCCGCATCCGCCAGGAGGTGGAGGACGAGCGCCGACGGTGGGAGGAGGGCGGGCGCAAGCGCGACCGGCTCATCCGCCCCGGCGTGCCGCTGGCGGAGGCGGAGAGCATTTCGCAGCGGTTTCGCGACGAGTTGCCGCCGGAGACGCGCGCCTTCGTCCAAGCGTCGGGGAGCCGCGCCCGCCTGCGGCAGCGGCTGACGGCGGCGGCGGCGATCGTCTTCCTCGGCGTGGCGATCGCCGCGGGCTATCTCGGGTGGCGCGCCAGCGTGGCCGAGGAGGAGGCGCGGCGCAACTACCTTACCGCGCGCAACACGGTCGACACGATCGTGTTCGATGTGGCGCAGGGTCTGCGCGACGTGGAGGGCATGCGCATCGAGAGCATCCGCACGATCCTTCGGGAGGTGGAGAAGGCGGTCCAGGAACTGGAACAGTCCGTGCCGAACGAGGCGGGACTCTTCCGCAGTCGCGCGACGATGATGATGCTCTACGGCGACGTCTACCGCGACGCAGGCGACAGCCGCGCGGCGCTGGCGGCATACGAGGAGGCGCTTGCCGCATCGCAGATACTGCTGCGCGAGGGTCCGGAGGACCTCGAGGCGCGGCGCGACGTGCTCGTGGACCTGGTGCGGGTGGCCGACGCGAGGCACAATCTCGGCGAGATCGGCGGCGCGGCGGCGAATTACGGAGAGGCCCTCGAGATCGCGCGAGACCTAGTCGAGGCCGACCCGGACAAGGTGTTGTGGCGGCGCGACCTGATGATGGTGCTTCAGCGGATCGGCGACATGCAGACCCGCGTAGGCAGCCTGGACGCCGCCGAAGCGACCATGCAGGAGGCGCTAGCGACCGGGCGTGCGGCGCTCGATCTGGAGCCGGGGAACCAGAAGACGCAAGAGGATATCGGCGTCGCCCTGGAGCGCATCGGCGACCTGCACGTCCGCGCCGGCGACCTTGCTGAGGCGCTTGCCACGCATCAGGAAGGGCTCGGACTAAGGCGCGCGATCTCCGACGCGGAACCGGGCAACACGCAGCGGCAGCGCGGCGTCGCCTCGAGCCTCAGCAAGGTCGGCGACGTGAAGCTGCAGACCGGCGAGATGCCGGCCGCGCTTGCCGACTTCGAGGAGGCGCTGGCGATCCTGCGTCATCTCGCCAGGCTCGACGAGGAGAACGTGCGCGTGCTGGCCGACATGTCGGTGCTGGTGAGCAAGGTGGGGGAGGTGGCCCTCAAGCGGGGGGACTTCGAGAGCACGCTCGCCGCCTATGAGGAGAGCCTCGCGATCAGCCGCCGGCTTGCGGAGATGGAGCCGGACCGCCTCGAGTGGCAGCGCAACGTTTCGATTGACCTGAACCGGATCGGCGACCTGCGCGTGCGCACGGGCGACGTGCCGGACGCGCTTGCCACATATGAAGAGGCGCTCGCCGTGATGCGCGGGGTTAGCGAGCGCGATCCGGAGAACGTCGACTGGCGGCGCGACGTTGTCGTCAGTCTCGGCAAGGTCGCCGACACGGAAGCGAGGCTCGGCAACGAAGCGGAATCACGGGCCGCGCACGAGGAAGCGCTGGAGATCGCCCGGCGCCTTGCCGCGCAGGAGCCCGACAATCCGCAGTGGCAGGCCGACGTCGCGTTCAGCCTCGAGCGAATCGGCGGCGGGCGTCTGCGCGCGGGCGACGCGGAAGGCGCCATGGCAGCCTACAGCGAAAGCGCGGACATCCTACGCTCGCTCGCGGAAGCCCATCCAGAGAACCTTGCGTGGCGAAGGAACTTCGCGGTTACGCTCGGCCACAGCGGTGACCTGATGCTGCGCACCGGCGACGTCGAAGGGGCGCTCGCAGCATACGAGGAGCAGCTTTCGATCAACCGCACGATGGCCGAGGCGAGCCCGGACAATACCGAGCGGCAGCGCGACCTTGCGGTGAGCCTGAACCGCGTCGCCGACGCGAAGCGCCGGGCCGGCGACGCAGACGGCGCCCTGGCGGGCTACGAAGAGGCGCTGGAGATCAGCAGGCAGCTTGCCGCGGCCGATCCCGGAAACGTCCTCTGGCAGCAGGACATCGCCTTCAGCCTCAACCGCGTTGCCGACACGCATGCGGCGCGCGGCGACTCGACCGAAGCGGCCGCCGGCTACGAGGAAGCGCTGGCGATCGCGCGCCGCCTCTCGGCGGCGTATCCGGATACGCCGGTCTTTCGTGAGGACGTGGCGTTCGGCCTGCAGCGTCTCGCCGACGTGAGGGCGGGCGAGCTCGACGTGGAGGCGGCGCTGGCGCTCTACGAGGAGGAGCTGGCGATCCGCCGGGAGCTTTCCGGGGCATCGCCGCAGAACGTCGAGCACCGCCGGCACGTGGCGATCAGCCTGATGCGTGTGGGCGACGTGCGTGCCTACCAGGGCGACAGGGCCGCCGCGCTTGCGCTCTTGGAGGAGGCGCTGGCGATTCTGCGCGAGCTCACTGTGCTCGACCCGGCCAATCAGGTCTGGCAGACGAACCTGATGGCCGCCTACCTCAAGATCGCCGATGCGTCGGAGAATCCCCGCCGCCTCGAGATGCTGGGCGAGGCGTTGCCGATCGCCGTGCGGCTGGAGGATGCGGGCGCGCTGAGCGGCGAGCTGGCCGGTCTGCCTGCCAGGATCCGGGAACGGCTGGCAGAGTGAGACGAGGGCCGCGGGGCAGCGCGGCACTGCCCAACCTTGACTTGCTGCCGGGTGCTCGTCAGGTTCCGCGCACATTGAGACGGGCCGGCCGATTGGCGGGACGGTCAGCGGAGCCGTATGCGAAACTTCCTTGATTTCGAGAAGCCGGTTGCCGACCTGGAAGGCCAGATCCAGGAGCTGAAGCGCCTGGAGACGAGCGAGGCGGAGAACGTGTCGGTCTCCGACGAGATCGCCGCGCTCGAGGTGAAGGCGCGCGAGACGCTCGCCAACCTCTACACCAAGCTCACGCCGTGGCAGAAGACGCAGGTGGCGCGGCATCCCGACCGGCCGCATGCCAAGCACTACATCAGGAAGCTGATCACCGATTTCGAGCCGCTTGGCGGCGACCGAAAGTTCGGCGACGACAAGGCGATCGTGGCCGGGCTCGGCCGCTTCCGCGGAGATCCGGTCGCCGTGCTGGGGCAGGAGAAGGGCGAGGACACGCAGACGAAGATCGCACACAATTGGGGAATGGCGCGGCCGGAGGGCTACCGCAAGGCAGTGCGCATCATGGAGCTGGCCGATCGGTTCCGGTTGCCGGTCATTGCACTGGTTGATTCGCAGGGCGCCTATCCTGGCGTCGATGCGGAGGCGCGCGGCCAGGCAGAGGCGATTGCGCGCGGCACGGAGGCCTGCCTCCGGCTCGGCGTCCCCAATGTTGCCGTCATTATCGGCGAGGGCATGTCAGGCGGCGCCATCGCGATCGCCACTGCGAACAGGGTCTTCATGCTGGAGCACGCCATCTACAGCGTCATCTCTCCGGAAGGCGCGGCCTCCATCCTCTGGCGCGAGAAGGCGCGCGCGCAGGACGCCGCGACCGCCATGAAGATCACCGCCGCCGATCTCCTCGGCCTGAAGATCATCGACGGGATCGTTGAGGAGCCGCCCGGCGGCGCGCACCGCGATCCCGAGAAGGTGATCGAGCGGACGGGGAGCGTGATCGCAGCGGCGCTAAATGACCTTGCAGGCCGGGATCGTGACGATATCCTACGCCTGCGGCGCGAGAAATTCCTCGCCCTCGGGCGGTCGGTTCAATAGAATCGGGCTTGGGGCAAGCGTTTCCAGGGTGTTGGATGGGGCTTTGCGATCGTGCTAACGCTTCGGTAACCAGGCTGCGAGCAGAGTCTCGAGCGGCTGGGGCGACAACTGCCGTGCGTAGGATAGGAATGGCTTGCTTCACTCGGATCGGCCGCGCGGGCGTGGCTGCTGCCGCCGGACTTGCCCTGCTGGGGCTGGCAGCCTGCTCGGACTCTTCCGGCTCGCTTCCCAAGCACATGCGCCCGCTTGACAGCAGCACAAGGGCGCTCGTCGACCGCAAGGGCATGGATCAGCGCTCGCCGATCCTGATCCGCATCTTCAAGGAGGAAGCGACGCTCGAGGTCTGGAAGAAGCAGAAGAACGGCGACCGCTACGCGTTTCTCAAGGAGTACGAAATCTGCGCCTGGAGCGGCGTTCTCGGGCCGAAGAAGAAGGAGGGCGACCGTCAGGCGCCGGAGGGCTTCTACACGATCCGCCCGGCCCAGATGAACCCGGACTCCAACTACTATCTCGCGTTCAACATGGGATACCCGAACGAGTTCGACCGCTCGCTCGGGCGCACCGGATCCGAGCTGATGGTGCACGGCGCCTGCTCGTCGCGCGGCTGCTATTCCATGACCGACGAGAACATCCAGGAAATCTTCACACTCGGCCGGCTGGCCTTCCAGGGCGGACAGCGCGAGTTCCAGGTGCAGGCGTTCCCGTTTCGCATGACTCCGCAGAACTTGGCGCGTCACCGTAACGACCCGAACATGCCGTTCTGGCTCATGCTGAAGGAAGGCTACGACCACTTCGACGTGACCGGCCAGCCGCCGAAGGTGGATGTGTGCGAAAACCGCTACATCTTCAACTCTGTCCCCGAGGATGGCCGCACCTTCAACGCATCCGCGCAGTGCCCGCCGATGGCGATGCCCGACCGCATCCGAACGGCCGTGGCGCAGAAACAGGCGCGCGACAACGCCAAGCTGCTGCAGCTGGCGGAACGATTCGACCGCCGGGAGGGGTCGGGTGGCGCACAGGCGCTGGCGCTGGCATTCAATACGCCTTCATCGGCTGAGCGGGCTGCGCCGATGTCTATGGCGACGGCTTCGCTTGCAATCGAGCCCGACGCGACGGCGAGCGTCGCTCCGGCGCCTGCCGCGGAGCCCGCGCCTGCAGCGGCTGCGGCATCCGCAACGCCCGCCTCGGAGCCGGCGGCGGTCCCCGTTCCCGCGCCAAGGCCGGCACCGCCACCTGCGGTCGCCGCAGCAACTTCCGCCCCCGCGCCCGCGCCAGCAGCGTCCTTGCCGGCGTCTGTGAGCGCCTCTGAGGAAGCGTTCCTGCCGGTGCCTTCGCTGGGCAGCAGCGAGGAGCCATCAGCCGCCCCGCAGTCCGAGGAGCCGCAATCCGACGGAGAGCGACCCGCGACACTCGAAGAGCGGATGCTGGTGGAAAGCGCGCCGCTCGACCCCAGCGTGGCCAATGCCTACGCAAACGCCGAGCAGCAGGAAGGCGGGCTGACCGGGTTCGTGCTCCGGCTCATGAAGCAATAGGCGCGGCGGGGCTAGCCCAGCCAGTTCTCGTTGGATCAGTGTTCGGCCCCGACGAGCCTCAGCCGCAGCCCGTATGGAGGAGCGACGAGCGGAATGCGGCTGAAATCCGATACGCGATGCCGTCCCGGATCGCGCCGCTTCGCCGCTTCATCCGGGATACGGGTTTAGCCCAGCAGCTTCGTCGCACATCCGCCGGGCGCTCAAGCCTGCACGACCGCTCCGTGGCACTGCTTGTATTTCTTGCCTGAGCCGCACGGGCACGGCTCGTTGCGGCCGACCTTGCCCCAGCTCGCCGGGTTGGCGGTATCGCGCTTCCGCCGTGCGGCTACACGCGCGGGGCCATCGTCGCCGTTCGCCATCGCCATCTCGTCCTCGCCGGTCGTAGCATCCACATGGTGCGGCTGGCCCTCCGGCACGAGGGGCGGCGCCGGAGGACGTTCCTGTATCTCCACATGTGCCAGCTGCCCGGTGACGGTGCGCCGAAGGTTGGCGAGCAGGGCCTGGAAGAGCTCGAAGCCTTCGGCCTTGTACTCGTTGAGCGGGTCGCGTTGACCGTAGCCGCGGAACCCGATGACCGAGCGAAGGTGATCGAGAGTCGCGAGATGCTCGCGCCACAGATGATCGAGCGACTGGAGCAGCACCTGCTTCTCCACCGCGCGCATCAGATCCGGGCCGAAGCGGGCGACCTTCTTTGCCATGTGCTCGTCGCTCGCGGCCGTGATGCGCTCGCGCATTTCCTCGTCTGCGATGCCCTCCTCGGCCGCCCACTCTGTGACCGGCAGGTCGAGGCCGAGCTGCATCTTCACGGCCTGCTCGAGACCATTGACGTCCCACTGCTCGGCGTAGGCGCGCTCGGGGATGAACTTGGTGACGAGCTCGTCGATGACCTCGTGGCGCATGTCGCGCACCGTCTCGCCGACATTCTCCTCGCGCATCAGCTCGATGCGCTGCTCGAAGACGACCTTGCGCTGGTCGTTCATCACGTTGTCGAATTTCAGGAG
>CAZMJQ010000134.1:0-6290 GCA_964566475.1 uncultured Propylenella sp.
GAATTTCGCTCCGAGCACCTGAATGCGGCATGAACGGGATGCGTTCCACCTCGACGGTAGAAAGCAAGAAGGGCCGGCACAGGGCCGGCCCTTCGCTGCGGAGCGTGAGAGAGACGCTCAGTGACACATATGCCGGTAGCCGTCGTGGCCGAGATAGGTGCCCGACCGCGCGTCGAAGCTGCGGAACCTCTGGGCGCAGTATGCGTACCATTCGGGCGTCCATGGCTGCGGTGCGTAGTAGACGACGACGGGCGGGGGAGGAGGCGGCGCTACATAGACCGGCGCCGCCGGGTAGTAGGCGCGCGGGCGAGCGGTGGCATTGCCGAACATCGTGCCAACCGCGAAACCGAGCGCACCGCCCAGGACGGCATCGCGGCCGTCGGCGTTGGCCGGTGCGGAAAAGGTCGCCGTGGAGAGGAGAAGCGCTGCTGCTGTCATGGAGCTGACGATACGCATGGTACTCTGTCCCGGTGCGCCGCTTGGCCCGGCGCGTGGCACAAAGGGCGCGGCCACGCCCTACGCAGCGCATTAATGGCACCTTAAACTGAACAGCTTCTTAACGCCGGGCGGCGCCCATCCTCAGCCTGAGCGCGACGGGTACCCGATATTCCCGCATCACCGCCTCGGTATTCCGGAGCCCGCAGACCTCGCGCTGTACGACGAAGTGCCACAGGGCTTCCGCCGCCTCGTCGAAAAGCCGGCGACGGCGCTCCGATGCTTCGCGGCCGACATCCGCCTCTTGCTCGGCGGCGCGCCAGGCGGCGAGCGCCGCCTCGAAGGTGCGGGTGAGCCGCGCCAGTGTGGCGGCCTTCTCCTCGAGGATCTCCGCATCGAGCGTATTGACGATGGGTTGCGGGCCACGGGCCGAACGCGGCGCGAGCATCTGTGGCGGTCTAACGCTCATGCCGCACTGATGACGCAGACGGCGGGCCCCACGCAACCCCGAAGGGGCGCGGCAGGACTTTCGCTCAGGCGCTCAGGCACCGGCTTCGAAGATCGCCTCGGCGATTTCGTTGGCCTTGTCGACCAGGTTCAGCCCAAGCGTCGTCATCGCGCCGATGATGGCAACAGCAATCAGCGTCGCGACGAGACCGTATTCCACGGCGGAGGCGCCGGTCTCGTCGGCGGCGTATCGGTAAACGAGGCGCAGCATGTGCGAATCCTCCCCGCGGGCCGGCCGGGCGGGATTCTCCTCGCTCGGCCGGGCATGGTCGTCTGCACCCTGTCTTCTTCGCCGAGATGGCGCCGGAAGGCCACGGAAACCGTCTGTTTACCTTATTACCGGTCCTCGCGGCCGCATCGGACGTAACACTTCTGGCAGCCGGCGAAACGCGATTGGCCGGCAGGCGCAACATCACGGAAACCCAATGGGGGCATAACCTCGCCTGGGTCTTGGGACGCCGATCGGCACTGCCCCCGCCGCGGACCGTCCTTAAACCCAACCTCCCGTCCGCCTGAGGGCCGGCCTTCGCGCCGGCCCTCCCCCTTTTTCCAGGCCAAGCGCGAGGCCGTCAGCCGCGGCGCTCCTTCTCTACCTCGCGCGCCCGGCGCTCGATCTCGGCAGACGCCAGATCCTCCTTGTGCGTGGCGATCCACCACCAGTTTCCGGCCACGTCTTCCACCCCGCCGTCGCGATCGCCGTAGAACTGGTCCTGCGGCTCCATGATCGCCTTGGCGCCGGCGTCCAGCGCCTTCCTGAAGGTCGCGTCGCAATCCTCGACATGCACGTAGAGGAAGGCGGGCCGGCTCATGTCGCCAGTGGCGTCGCCGATCATCACGGTCGACCCGCCGATATCGAGCTCGGCGTTCCACAGCGAGCCGTCGGCGTGGAACAGCGCCTCCCGGATGAGGCGCGCGTCGAAGACGGCCTGCGCGAAATCGACGATGCGCATGGCCTGCGGCACGACGACGAACGTGCTCACGATGCTGCGCCCCGAGGCGCGCCAGCTTTGGAGGTAGGGCTCGTTCATGGGCTCGACTCCGTTCCGGGGCGGGTTTCCGACCCCCGGTGCCACCGGTGCCACCCTAGGTTATCGTGGCTCGCTGCGCGAGACCGGAGGCCCGGCTCAGCCCACCAGCTTGGCGATCATCGCCTCGGCGGCGGCAGGCGCGCGCACTTTCGCCCCGGCGATGAAGAACATGTAGACCGGCCGCGGGTTCCCCGCCTTCGCGGGCGCAGGCTCCTCTACCCGCGGCAGGTCAGCCGGGACGCTACCGGCGGCCCAGGTCCGGGCGCGCCCAGCCCAGGCGTCGAGCGCCGGCGCGGGGTAGCCCGTGGGTTCCGCCTCCTCGGTGCGCATCAGCCGCGCATAAGCGAAGTCGGCAGTGTCGTCGGCGATCGCCGGGTAGTCGCCAGGGTCCGCGTAGACGATCGCCGCGTTGTGCTTGCGGGCCAGCACCACGAACGCCGGATCGCGGAAGCTGTCGTGCCGGACCTCGAGCGCGTGCCGCAGCCGGAGCCCGTCCTTCTCCTGCGGGAGCATGGCGAGGAACGCGCCCATGTCGTCGGGGTCGAAGCGTTTGAACGGCGCAAGCTGCCACAGCACCGGCCCGAGCTTCTCGCCGAGCTCCGTGAGGCCGGTCCCGAGGAACCAATCCAGCGACTCACCCGCCTCGGCGAGCTTCTTCTTGTTGACGATCGCCCGGTGCCCCTTCACGGCGAAGACGAAGCCGTCCGGCACCGCTTCGCGCCAGCTGGCGAAGCTCTTCGCTCCCTGCGCGCGATAGAACGTGCCGTTGATCTCGATCGCCGTCAGCCGAGTCCCGGCGTATTCGAGCTCGCGCGTTTTCGGCAGGTCCGCCGGATAGAACGTCCCGCGCCATGGCTCGTAGGTCCATCCGCCGATGCCGACGTAGACGGGGCCGGCCGCCGCCTTCTTCTTCGCCACGGGCCGCGCCGCTATTTCGGCGCCGCGTAGGCGACCTTCTTGGCCTTCTTCATGGCCGACACCGCCTCGCCTGGCTCGATGAGCACAGTCGTGCGGTATTTCGACAGCGCGCCTGCCGCGCCCGCGCTCAGCGCGAAGGCGGCCGCCGCCTCGTTGTCCGGCAGCTCGACGATGGTGACGACGTCGTATTCGCCGAAGGCGAAGTAGAGCGAGACGAGCCGACCGCCGAGCGACTTGGCGGCCTTCTCCACCGCGGCTATGCGATCCTGGGGCTTGGCGATGAGGGCCTTCGCCGCACTCTCCTTGTAGGCGGTCTCAAGCATGTAGTAGGGCATGGCCTCCCCTCCCTGTATGAGCGGCCTACCCTCTCCCCGTTGCGCCGGCAATGGCAAGGGGGAAATCGAACGCCGCGGTGGGCTCCGCAGGCGGGTGTTGCGGTTTTCGGCACCAGCGCCGAAGTGGCGTATCATATGGTCCAGAATGACGCTCGATCCCGGCACCTCGACCCTCCCGTCCATGCCTCCGCCGCATGGCTTCGACCTGTGCCGCCGCAAGCCGCCGCCGGGGCTCGCCGGCATGGTCGACGACATCGTCGGCTACCGCGAGACCGTTCCCGGCGCCTTCCGCCAGATCGAGACGGCTTCGCTCACCGTTCCGCTCATCGTGAGCTTCGGCGAGCCGTGGGAGATCGCGCTCGGCCGCACGCCGGGACGGGACGACCGCATCGCAAGCTTCGCCGCCGGGCTCTACGGCGGCCCCGTCGTCATCCATTCCTTCGGCGGCGCGCATTGCCTTCAGATCAACTTTACCCCGCTCGGCGCGTTCCGCTTCTTCGGCCTTCCGATGCCCGAGCTGACGGCACGGATGGTGCCGCTCGACGACCTGTCACGGCCGCTTTCGGACTTCGCCGCGCGCCTTGCGGACGCCCCCGGCTGGGAGCGCCGCTTCGATATCGCCGAGGCCTTCGTGGCTCGGCGGCTCAACGCCGGCCAAGGCGCCTCCGACGCCGTTGCCTGGGCCTACGGCCGCATCCTCCGGTCCGGCGGCAGCGCCCGCATCGACGCCATCGCCAGGACGCTGGAGTGGAGCCGCAAGCACCTCGCGCACCGCTTCCGCTCCGAGATCGGGCTCGGACCGAAGGCGGTCGCGCGCATCGTCCGCTTCAACCGCGTCTTGAGCGTAACGCGAAGCCGCGAAGAGACAAGCTGGGCCGATGTCGCCGCAGCCTGCGGCTACGCCGACCAGGCGCATCTCGCGCGCGAGTTCCGCGAGCTCGCGGGAACGACGCCCGCGAGGTGGCAACGCTGGCCCGACTGGAGCGGCGGGTAACTTTTCTTCAAGACCGCCGGCGGCCGCGGATGCGATGTGAGTGCCTATCGCATGTGTCTGAGGAGAACCGGCAATGCCTGCTTCTGTCGAACCGCCCCGCATCTACCCGACCTTCCGCTATCGAGACGCCGGCAGGATGATCGACTGGCTCACCGGGACGATCGGCTTCACCGTCCACGCCAAACACATGAGCGGCGAGGCCGTCGGCCATGCCGAGCTCGCCTTCGGCTCGTCGATAATCATGCTGGGCGACGCCAAGCCCGACGCCTACGGAGAGATGGTCGGAACCGCCGGCGAGGCGGGCGGAAAGTCGATCTACATCGCCGTCGACGATCCCGACGCGCTCTTCGTCCGCGTCAAGGCGGCGGGCGCCAGGATCGAAGAGGAGCCGACGGATCGCGACTACGGCAGCCGCGAGTTCATCTGCCGCGACCCGGAAGGGAATGTGTGGTGTTTCGGGACGTACTGGCCGAAGGCTGCGTAGGCAAAATTCGGAAAACGGAGGCAAGCAACGCCTGCCTCCGTTCCCTTCGCACTAGCGGCGGGTGGTCTGGTCGCCCTGGCCTGGGCGCGGCTGTCCCTGGCCGCCCTGACCGCCCTGGCCCTTGCCTTTGTCCTGCTGGCCGTCCTTCTGGCCGCCCTGGCCGGGCTGAGCCTGCTTAACGTGCTTATCCTGCTCGTTGCGAACTTCTTCCATCGTCTTTACTCCAGCGCAGCTCAATGCTGCGCAAACAAACGTCGGAGACCTAATTTCGTTGCACTTTGTTGCATGGCTAAAAGCAAAGTGATGACTGACCATCTGTATCAGCCGGCTAATCTATTCTTGCAAATTTTTCAGTGTTTTCGCCGCTTGGCGGGACGCCGTGCGCTGAGCGGCTTTTCGGTACGCCCCACCGTCATCTCGTCGAGCGTATTCTTGCGGGCGCGGCTGCTACCGGAGCCGCCGTTGCCGGCCGGCGCTTCCCCGCGTCCGCCCATCTCGTCGAGCGTCGGCTTACGGGCGCGCGATCCCGGCGCGCCGGCCTTGCCGCCACCGTAGGCACCCGCCCTGCCCTCCACGGCGCTCTGCCGCGCCAGGGGATCGTCGGCGATGGCGAGCTCGGTCTCGCGCAGACGCTTGATCTCGTCGCGCAGCCGCCCGGCCTCCTCGAACTCCAGGTCGCTCGCTGCCTCCAGCATGCGCTTCTGCAGCGCCTCCAGATGCGCCTCGAAATTATGGCCGATGCCGGCGCCCTCTTCGGCGAGCCCGGTGTCGACGCGGACGTGGTCGCGCTCGTAAACGGAGTCGAGGATGTCGTGGATCGAGCGCTTGATGCTTTCCGGCGTGATGCCGTTGGCGAGATTGTAGGCCGTCTGCTTCTCGCGGCGGCGCTCCGTCTCCGCCATGGCCCGCTCCATCGAGCCGGTCACGTGGTCGGCGTAGAGGATCACCTTGCCGTCGACGTTGCGCGCGGCGCGGCCGATGGTCTGGACGAGCGAGGTCTCCGAGCGCAGGAAGCCTTCCTTGTCTGCGTCGAGGATGGCGACCAGCGCGCATTCGGGAATGTCGAGCCCCTCGCGCAGCAGGTTGATACCGACAAGCACGTCGAACGCGCCGAGCCTCAGGTCGCGGATGATCTCGATGCGCTCCAGCGTCTCCACGTCGGAGTGCATGTAGCGCACGCGCACGCCGTGCTCGTGAAGATACTCCGTCAGGTCCTCCGCCATGCGCTTGGTGAGCACCGTGACGAGCGAGCGGTAGCCCTTCGCCGCAACCTCGCGCACCTCCCCGAGGAGATCGTCGACCTGCGAGCGCGCGGGCCGCACCTCCACCGGCGGGTCGATAAGTCCGGTCGGGCGGATTACCTGCTCGGCGAACACGCCGCCCGTGCGGTTCAGCTCCCAGCCGCCGGGCGTCGCCGAGACGCACACGGTCTGCGGCCGCATCAGGTCCCATTCCTCGAAGCGGAGCGGCCTGTTATCCATGCAGGACGGCAGGCGGAAGCCGTATTCGGCGAGCGTCGCCTTGCGGCGGAAGTCGCCGCGGTACATGGCTCCGATCTGCGGGATGGTGACGTGGCTCTCGTCGACGAA
>CAZMJQ010000135.1:0-6071 GCA_964566475.1 uncultured Propylenella sp.
CGCGCCACGCCCATCGTGTCGTTCGGCTTGTCGGCGTAGTAGTCGTAGGGGAAGACGTGGACGTGCAGGTCCGTCGTCTCGATGAGGCGCAGGTGCGCCTGGCCCGCCTGCGCGTGAACCGAGAACGGGTGCATGGCGATCAGCGCGCCGGAAGCGGCGGCGCCGGCCACGAACTGGCGGCGCGTCACCAGCGGCGTCCGCAGGTGGTGCTTTGACATGGCCTACCTCTCCTGTGAGCTTCGTGCCGGGCCCGACAACGTGGCCGCGGGCCCGCTTGAGCCCATTACACGCCTTTGACTGCGATTTTGCGAGACCAATTTGAAGCCCGCGCAACGCGTTTGCGTGTTCGACCAGGGGTCAGTTGCGCGGATAGATCGCGAATGCAACGAGCAGCGCAAGGAAGGCGGCCCCCACCATCAGGGCAAACATCGGCATGGCCGTTTCGCTGCCGGTCAGGACCGCGCCCGCCGCGGCCGACAGGATGGCGCCCATGCCGATCTGGGCGGCGCCGGAAAGCCCCGAGGCCGCTCCCGCGATATCCGGGCGCACGCTCACGGCGCCGGATATCGCGCTCGGCAGCAAGAGGCCGTTGGCGACGCCGATCACCACCATAGGCATGAAAAGCGCCGACGCGCTCGCGAAGCCGAGATAGAAGAGGAGCGGCGACAGCGCCGTGGCGATCAGCGCCATCGCCGAGCCCGCCAGGATCATGCGGGACACGCCGAACTGCTCGGTGAAACGGCCCGAGACGTAATTCCCGAGAATGTAGCCGACGGGCGCTACGCCGAACCAGATGCCGTAGACGCCGGGCGAAAGGCCGAGGATGTGCTCCGAGACATAGGGGGCCCCGCCGAGGAACGCGAAGAAGACCCCGGTGCTCAATCCGCTGACGGCCGCGAAGAGCAGGAAATCGGCGTTGCGTAGAAGCTGGGCGAAGTCCCGGAACACGGTGGAGAAGCTCAGCTTGGTGGTTGGATGGAGGTTGGTCTCCGGCACATAGGCCCACGTGACCGCGATGCTCGCCAGGCCGAGTAGCGCGGTGAACAGGAAGATCGCGCTCCAGTCGAACGCCTGCTGCAGCAGTCCCCCGATGACCGGCGCGAGCATGGGCGCGACCGCGAGCCCCATGGTCACGTAGCCGAGCATGCTGGCCGCCCGCCGTCGGTCGAAGAGATCGCGCACGATGGCCCGGCCGAGCACGATGCCGACGCAGCCGGTCGCGCCCTGGATCACCCGGAGCCCGATCAGCGAATCGATCGTCGGCGCCAGCGGAGCGACGAGGGAGACGACGGTGAAGGCGATGAGGCCGGTCAACAGTACGGGACGGCGGCCGAAACGGTCGGAAAGCGGCCCGATGAATATCTGCGAGATGGCGATCGACGCCAGGAACAGCGACAGCACAAGCTGAACGCGGCCGTATTCAGCCTGAAACGCCGTCGCGATCGCCGGCAGCGACGGCACGATGGAGTTGATGGCAAACGGGCTGACGCTGGAGATGATGATAAGCGCGATCACGGACGGCCGCCGGGGTGCCGCCTGGGCCGGGTCGTGGCCGGAGCCGAGATGGCTTGGACGCATGGCGGCCGTCAGGGCGGATATGCGGCGGGCTTGGCGGCCGCCAGCGTCACGTCGGCCTTCACCCTGCGCTCGCGGTAGAGCGTATAGAGACCGGTCGCGACCAGGATGGCGCTGCCGAGCAGCGTCAGAGCGTCCGGCCAGGTGGAGAAGACGACGATTTGAACGACGATCGCCATGAGCAATAACGAGTAGCGGAATGGCGACACGACGCCGATCTCGCCGTGGCGCATCGCCTGGGTGATCATGACGAGGCCAGCGGAAAGCAGCAGGCCGCTGGCCGCGCAGAGGATCAGTCCGCGCGTCGTCAACGGGGCCCAGCCGGAGAAGGGAACCATCGCCAAGCCGACGGGGATCATCGCCAGAAGCGACAGGCATGTGACGGCGAGCGGATGCGTCGCCGCCGGAAGCAGCCGCGAAGAGAGGTCGCGCAGCGCGATGAATCCGACGGCCGCCAATGCCGACAGGGACCAAACGTTGAATCCCTCGGGCCCGGGACGAATGATGAGGAGGACGGCCGCAAACCCGATCGCGATGGCGGACCAGCGCCGGAGGCCCACCTTCTCGCGCAGCACGAGGGCAGCGGCGGCCGTCACTGCTAGCGGGATCAACTGGATGATCGCGGTGGCGTTGGCGATGTCCATGCGGGCCAGGGCACTGAGATAGAGCATCGCGGCGGTAACCTCGCCGACGGCGCGAAGCCAGATGAACCGCTCCGCCAGGAGGCTGCGGTCGTCGAACGCGCCTTGGTGCAGCCCGATGAGGCCGATGATGGGAAGGGCGATGACGCTTCGGACCACGACGATCTCGGCGATGGTGAGCTCCTCGCTGGCCAGCTTCACGCAGGTGTCGTTCAGGATGAACCCGGCGGACGCCCCCACCATGAGCAGAATGCCGCGCGTGTTCTCGCTGAAGGAAAGGGCAGGGTTCATCGGCGATTCGGCAGAGGAGGAGGGGAGGCGAACCCCGCTACCGTGGGTATCAGGTTGTGGGCATGAGCGGAAGGCATAGCTTGATCGTGAGCCATGCGCGCGTGCCTGGACTCGCTGGCCGCTCGGAAGCCTCTCGTCTATGGTGGACGAGCGCCGAACGATCGCGAGGGACCGGAATGGCAGGAAACGGAAGCAGTCTGCGTGCCCGCTTTCAGGATGTGGTGAGCTCGGAGGCGGAACTGAGAGACGTGATCGGCGCGCCGAGCGGGAAGGTCGACGCCAAGGTCATCTCATTCATCGACGATCTTGCGGCCGCTTTCATCGCCCAGTCGCCGTTCGTGCTCATCGCGAGCGCCAATGCCGCCGGCGAGATGGACGTCTCGCCGAAGGGAGACCCCGCCGGTTTCGTCAGGGTGCTCGACGAGAAGACGCTCGCCATCCCCGACCGGGTCGGCAACCGCCGGCTCGATACGTTCCGCAACGTCGTGCAGAATCCCCGCGTCGGGCTCATCTTCCTCGTTCCCGGCGTCGCCCACACCCTGCGGGTGAGCGGCAAGGCCATCATCGTGCGCGACCGTGCGCTGCGCGAATCCATGGCGGTGAAGGGCAAGCTCCCCGATCACGTCCTCGTCGTGGAGGTGGAGCGGGTGCTCTCCCATTGCGCCAAGTGCATGGTGCGCTCGCATCTGTGGCAGCCTGAGGCCTGGCCCGATGCGGCTGGCGTCCCCACGCTGGCGGAGATACTGGTTGCCCACGCCGGGCTCGCCGAGACAGTGGACGAGGTGCACACGTTCCTGGAGAAGGATGCGCGCGAGCAGCTCTATTAGAAGATGAGCCGGCGAACTACCCGCCGGTGACGCTCATGTGGCGCGAGACTGCGGGCGTCCTGGTGCGGCGGTCGATGACGAAGTCGTGCCCCTTCGGCTTGCGCGAGATCGCCTCGTCGATGGCCGCATTGAGGAGGTCGTTGCCCTCCGAGGCGCGGAGCGGTGCGCGCAGGTTCGCGGCATCCTCCTGGCCCAGGCACATGTAGAGCGTTCCGGTGCAGGTGAGGCGCACGCGGTTGCAGCTCTCGCAGAAATTATGCGTGAGCGGCGTGATGAAGCCGAGGCGTCCGCCTGTCTCGGCCACCCGCACGTAGCGCGCCGGGCCGCCGGTCTTGTAGGGGATGTCCTCCAACGTGAATTCGTCGGCAAGACGCGCCCTGACCATCGACAGCGGCAGGTACTGGTCGGTGCGGTCGCCCTCGATGTCGCCGAGCGGCATGGTCTCGATCAGCGTCAGGTCCATGCCCTCGCCGTGCGCGAAGCGCAGCATCTCGGGGATCTCATCCTCGTTCACGCCCTTCAGCGCGACGGCGTTCAGCTTGATCTCGAGCCCCGCTTCCTGCGCGGCGCGGATGCCGGCCATCACCTTGCCAAGGTCGCCCCAGCGGGTGATCGCCTTGAACTTCTCCCGGTCGAGCGTGTCGAGCGAGATGTTGACGCGCCGCACGCCCGCCGCCTTCAGCGCGCCGGCGAAGCGCTCGAGCTGCGAGCCGTTCGTAGTGAGAGTCAGCTCGTCGAGCGTTCCCGTCTCCAGATGCCGCCCGAGCGCCTCGAACAGGCTCATGATGTTGCGTCGGACGAGCGGCTCGCCGCCGGTGATGCGCAGCTTCCTGACGCCCTTCCCGACGAAGGCGGTGCACAGCCGGTCGAGCTCCTCCAGCGTCAGGAGATCGCGCTTCGGCAGGAACGTCATGTCCTCCGCCATGCAGTAGACGCAGCGGAAGTCGCAGCGGTCGGTCACCGAGACGCGGAGATAGGTGATCGCCCTGCCGAACGGGTCGATCATCCCGCCCGGCTCGCTTCCCCGGCTTGCGATGTCGTAGATTGCGCCCGTCAACCTGTCCGCCCGCTTGCTCGATCTTGCATTGAGGGCAATCTAATGGGAGGCGAGGGCGGTTCCAAGGGGGTCTGCCCGGACGAATCGGGACAAAACGTCAGGAGGCATGCCTTGCCGGCTCCATGGCCGACCGAAATCCGCCTGTCGAAGGACCGCCGCACGCTGATCGTGGCGTTCGACAACGGCGAAAAGCACGCGCTCGCCGCCGAGTACCTGCGCGTCTTCTCGCCCTCGGCGGAGGTGCAGGGGCACTCGCCCGACCAGCGGCGGGTGGTCGGCGGCAAGGAGGCCGTGGAGATCATCAAGGTCGAGCCGGTCGGCAACTACGCCGTGCGGCTGCACTTCGACGACCTGCACGATACAGGAATATACTCCTGGGACTACTTCCTGAAGCTCGGCCGTGAGCGCGAGGAGCTATGGAATCAATATCTGCAGGAGCTGAGCGACAAGGGTCTGGCAAGGGGCGCGAAGAGGTGAGGTTAGAGTCAGGTGCTCCCGCTCTAGCGCAGTTCACCCGGTTTCGTGGCACCGGGCATAGATGAGCGGGTATGAATTGTTGTTTTGCAGGACCAGGATGTCCCGCGAAGGCCGATGCACCGTCGCCATCCCGTTGTTCTGTACCCGAAGGACCCGCTCTACGAACGGGTCTTCCTGGCCTTCGTCTAAGCCCAACCAATCAATGAAATCCAACGGGTCCATGTAGACAGTAAACCAGTTGCCCTCCTTCTGGGTGTAGATGACTTCCAACGCATGGTCGGTGTCGGCGCTGCGGGTCAGCGTGAAGGCAAAGCGCGACTTGATGCCGATCTGGACAGGATGTCGCTGGCACTGCTCTCTGAAGAAAGCGGCAGAGTCTTGTTCGGGAACTGCCCCTGCTGTGCTGCTTGCCCAGGTTCCGTCCAAGCCTTCCAATATCCGCGCGGCGTACTCCTTGAGGTAGCGCTCCGCACCTCCAATGCCTGCCGTGAAGATCTCGGCGGCGGCGCGGTACTGCTGCTCGATGGACTGGTCGCCGGCGGCAATGGCCGGGGCGGCCAAGCCCATCCAAGCAGCGACTCCAAGGAAGAGATGGAGGTGCATCGCGCGTCGCGCTTACCGGACCACGACCACCTTCGCTCCGACCCCAACCTGTTCGTAGAGGTGGATGACGTCGTCGTTGACCATGCGGATGCAGCCGGAGGAGACGGCCTGCCCGATGGACCAGGGCTCGTTGGAGCCGTGGATGCGGTAGAGCGTGGAGCCGATGTAGAGGGCCCGCGCGCCGAGCGGGTTGTTCGGTCCGCCCTCCATGTATGCCGGAAGGTGCGGCTGCCGCTTGCGCATGGCCGCAGGCGGCGTCCAGCCCGGCCATTCCGCCTTGCGCGTGATGCGGTGCGTGCCCGACCACTGGAAGCCGTCGCGGCCGACGCCGACGCCGTACCGAATCGCCATGCCGCCATCCAGGACGTAGTAGAGCCGCCGCTCGGTCGTGTTCACGACAATGGTGCCGGGCGCATGGGGGCCGTCATAGGCGACGGTCTCGCGCGGCACCGGATTGCGCTGGCTGCGCCCCGGCGCGACCTCTATCCACGATCGGGTCAGCGGGTCGAAGAAGCGCGTGGCGGCGGCATCGGCCGCCGGGATGCTGGTCAGAAGGAAGCCGGTAGTTGCGAAAGCGGCGAGAAGCGCAAGGCGCATGAC
>CAZMJQ010000136.1:0-15886 GCA_964566475.1 uncultured Propylenella sp.
GTGGCAGGCCACGACGCGGGACTATGAACCCGAGGCCGGCGAAAGGCCCGCTACGCTGCCGGCGTGGGTTAGCCGCCGGGATGATCAAGCCAGCAGAAGGGCGGGGCCTGCAAGACCCGAAAGGGCTCGGCCAAGTCCGCCGATCGCGGCTTTGGGGAGGGCCGGCTCAGAATGGCGCGCGCTTTCCTGAAGGCAGCGCAGGATGAAGCCGCCCTCGCCGGCGATGGGGACTTGGGCAATCCAATCATCTCGCAGGTCGTCACCGCTGCGATCGCGTATGCCGATGCCCTGACGGCGGCTTACGGGGAGCGGATCAATCAGCGGGACCACCGCGCCGCCGTCAAGAACCTGCGCGATGCTCTCGGCAAGCGTCTTCCGGCCGCGCAGGCGAACCGCCTCACGCGCATCCTTGGCGAGAAAGACGCCTCCCAGTATGGCGCCCGGCCGAAGAGCAGGGAGGAGGCAAGGCGCCTGCTTGCGCATCTCGAAGCATTCGCAACGTGGGCGGAGGCGGAGCTGCGGCGGCCGCGCTGAGGGCCTGCCGGCATCAGCGGGCGAGCACGACGAGGTCGATGGGCTCGCCGACGCCGGCGACCGTACGGTCTCTCAGGATCTCGGGCTCGCCCTCGGGCTGGTAGCCCTGCTCGACCGCCCGCTCGTAGGCGGCGAGCGTCGTGAGCGCCGCGCTCGCCTCCGTCTTGTTGTGCTTTTCGATCTTGGTGGCGAGGTTCACTGCCTCGCCGATGATCGTGTATTCCAGCCTCTCCTCGTCGCCGAGCGCGGCGAAGATGACGGGCCCGGCGGTGACGGCGCCGTTGACGAGCGGCGTCATCGCCTCGTCCGACTGCTCCAGCGAGCGGCGCCAATCGCCCGCCTCGCGCATGATCGATTCAAGAGCCTGGATGGCGTCGGCGGCCGCGGTCGGTGAGGCATGCGCCGCGCCGAAAGTCGCCATGACGCCGTCGCCGAGATATTTGTCGACGACGCCGCTATAGCCGGTGACGATCGGGACGATGCGCTTGTGGAAGCTGACCAGCAGGTCGACCACCTCGCGCGGCGGCTTTCCGGCGCAGAAGCGGGTGAAGCCGCGCAGGTCGAGAAAGAGGACAGCGGCTTCCCGCTCTTCGCCGTCGCCCGGCTTCACCATGTCGGCGGAGGAGGTTACGACCTCGGCGACATCGCGCGGCAGGAAGCGGATCATATCGCGGGTGCGCACCTCCTCGCGGATGGAGCGCGCCAGCACCAGGCTCGCGCGACGGATGGCGAGCGCGAGGATAGCCGTGACCACAAGGATGGCGACGATCTTGTCGATCTCCGCGCCGATGAGGATGCGGCTGGAGTTGAGGTATTCCACGAAGCTACGGGTGATGCCCGCCGGTCCGGTGGCATGCACCGCGTAAAGCACCATGCCGAACCAGCCCGCCGCCGCCAGGATGCCGGTTGCCAGCACGAAACGGGCATCGAAACGAAGGGCGCGCAACGCGATGAAAACGAAGATATAGGTGAAGGTCGGTATTTTCAGGTAGAACGCGGCGGGCTGGCCGTACTGGATATGGAACGACCAGATGAGGCCGAGCAGCATGCCCACGTCGACCACGATCGAGACGAACAGCAGCCAGCCAGGGAGCACCGTGACGTAGCTGAGCACCAGGCGGATCGTCGTGAAAGCGAGATAGAAGGCGAGGGCGACGGGCACCGGCTGGAACATCGTCGCGTCGTCCGGCCTCGGCGCCACCGCCCAGAGCACGGCGAAAAAGACGACGACGCCAAGCTGCGCCCACCCGATCAGCCGCTCGCTTTCCACCTCCTGGCGGCTGACAAGCGCCTGCACGCGCGGAAGAAGCGGCTCGGCCGGGCCTTTGCGGCCCAATCTCGGAAACGGAAGGCGCATCTGACCGGACCGATCTCCTACCCAAGGCGCCAGAATCCTAGTGAGCTTACGGCGCCGGAGCCAGGAAAGTTTCATCGCGCGCTCGCACGGCGCCGCGAGAAGCCGCGTGCTTTTGGTTGCGCCGATTTGAAAAATGGCGATGCTCCGCCGCTTGGGCGGCTTTTCTGCCAGGAGACCCGTTGTGACAAACCGCCAGCCGCGGATGCTGATCTACAGCCACGATTCCTTCGGGCTGGGACATCTCAGGCGCTGCCGCGCGATCGCACAGTCGCTGGTCGCCTATCGCGACGACCTGTCGATCCTCATGATCGCGGGGTCGCCGATCGTCGGGGCCTTCAGCTTCTCGCCCAACGTAGACTTCATCCGCGTGCCGGGCGTCGTGAAGCTCTCCAACGAGAGCTACCTGCCGCACAGCCCGGGCCTCTCCATCGAGGACCTGATGGCGATCCGCTCGTCGATCATCCTGGAGACGGCGCGCGTGTTCGAGCCGGACATCTTCCTGGTCGACAAGGAGCCGCTCGGACTCAGGGGGGAAGCGGCAGCGACGCTCAGGTTCCTCAAGGAGAAGGGCAAGATCCTGGTCCTCGGGCTCAGGGACGTCATGGACGACCCCGACAGCCTCGCCGGGGAATGGGAGCGCAAGCACGCCATGCCGGCGCTCGAGGCGCTCTACGACCATATCTGGATCTACGGCCTCCCGCAGATCTACGACCCGCTTTCGGGGATCGACGTATCGGAGGCGGCCCGGCAGAAGATACGCTTCACGGGCTACCTGCGCCGCGGAAAAACGCCCTCCGGCCTCTATCCGCCGCCGCACGAGATCGAGGAGCCCTTCTTCCTGGTCACGACGGGCGGCGGCGGAGACGGGGCGATGCTGGTCGACTGGGTGCTCAGGGCCTACGAGTTCGAGCCGACGCTCGACATGCCGGCGAAGATCGTGCTCGGGCCGTTCATGGGCACGAGCCAGCAGACCGGCTTCATGGAGCGCGTGGCACGGCTGAAGCACGTGGAGGCGATCGCCTTCGAGGCGAACATGGAGGCGCTGATGCAGCGCGCCGCGGGCGTCGTCGCGATGGGCGGCTACAACACGTTCTGCGAGATACTTTCCATGGACAAGCGGGCGCTCATCCTGCCGCGCACCGCGCCGCGGGCGGAGCAATTCATCCGCGCAGCGCGGGCGGCGGAGCTCGGGCTCGTCTCCATGCTGCTTCCCGACGACACGACCGACCCGCGGCAGATGGCGGACGCTCTGCGCGCGCTGCCGAACCGGCGACGCCCATCGAAGGTGCACATTCCCGGACTGCTCGACGGGCTCTCGGTCATCAACGGGCTCGTCGACCAGTATCTCGGGACCGCCGCCGCGCCGCCAGGCGTGAAGAAGCCGCAGCTGTCGGTCATCGGCGCGGGCGGCTGACGTTCTCCGGCGAGAGGGCAGGGAAAGCAGCGTGAGCCGACTCGACTTCATGATCAGCCGCCTGACGGCGCAGCGCATCCTGCTCGACGAAGCGGCGAAGCTGATCGCCGACATGCCCGGATGCGTGTTCGAGCTGGGGCTCGGCAGCGGACGCACGTTCGATCACCTGCGGCAGGTCATGCCCAACCGCGAGATCTTCGCCTTCGACCGCGCAATCGGCGCGCACCCGAAATGCATTCCCGACGGCGACCACATGATCCTTGGGGAGATCCGGGAGACGCTCGCCTTCTGCGCGCCGCGCATTCCCGGAAAGCCGGCGTTCATCCACGTCGACCTCGGGTCGGGCGACCCGACGCAGGACCTCATCACACGCGCATGGCTCTCGCCGCACATCACGCAGTGGTCTGACCCCGGAACGATCGTGCTGGCCGACCGCCCGCTCGACGGCGCGTTCGAGGAGCTGCCGCGGCCACCCGGCTGCCCGAAGTCCGGCCACGTGCTGTTGCGCGCGGTGTAGGCGCGACGACGGGCATGCACGCGATCCTTGTAACGACGCCCGTCTGCTCCTTCGAGGGCGTTGTCCTCCCATCAGCGGTTCGATGCGGCGTTGGTTCCTCCCCCATCTGCAGTGGGGGAGGAACCTCTGCCGACCGCTCCCTACCGTGCGCATCGCCTTCTACGCGCCGCTGAAGCCCCCGGGCCATCCTGTCGCCTCGGGAGACCGGGCGATGGCGCGGGCGCTGATAGCGGCGCTTGAGGTCGCCGGTCATGAGGTCACGCTTGCATCGCGCTTCCGCAGCTTCGATTCAGGCGACGCGGCGCGGCAGGTGAGGCTTCGCGACCTGGGGCAGGCGCTCGCGCGGCGCTACATCCGGCGGGTCCAGCACGGAGAGCGGCCCGGCCTCTGGTTCACCTACCATCTCTATCACAAGGCGCCGGACTGGCTGGGGCCGACCGTCGCCAGGAAGCTCGGCATCCCTTACGTGCTGACCGAGGCGTCGTTCGCGCCGAAGCAGGCGGGCGGGCTGTGGGACCTCGGGCACCGCGCCGCGGCGGATGCGATCCGACTAGCGGAGCGCATCTTCCAGCCCAATCCCGCCGACGCGGAGTGCGTTCTGCCGCTCATCGACGACCCGGAGCGCATGGTGCTGCTTCGCCCGTTCCTGGACGCGAAGCTCTTCAGCGCACCCGAACGAGGCAGGAGCCGCACCGAGATAGCGCGCCGCCTCGACCTGGATCCGGCCAAGCCCTGGCTCCTCACCGTGGCGATGATGCGCGACGACCAGAAGCTCCAGTCCTACCGCTGCCTGGCGGAGGCGCTCTGCGGCCTGACCGACCTTCCCTGGCACTCGGTGATCGCGGGGGTGGGGCCGGCGGAGGCGAAGGTGCGCGCGGCGTTCGCGCGTATCGGCGAGCGGGTCCGATGGACGGGGACGCTGGAGCCCGAGGCGCTGAGGCGGCTTTACCGCGCCGCCGATCTCTACGTATGGCCGGCGGTCAAGGAAGCCTGGGGCATGGCGTTCCTCGAGGCACAGGCGGCCGGAGTGCCGGTCGTCGCGGGGCGGAGCGGCGGCGTGCCGGCCATCGTCTCCGACGGCAAGACAGGGCTGCTCACTCCAGAGGGCGACGCGAGCGCGTTCGCCAGCGCGGTGCGCCGCCTGCTGACGGATTCCGAGCTGCGCGCCGCCATGGGACGAGCGGCGATGCAGCGCGCCGCGCGCGAGCATGACATCCGGCTCGCAGCAGAGCTGCTCGACTGGCATCTCACGCGCGTGACCGAGGAGCGGCGATGACGCGACTCCTCGTTATCCGCCATGGCGAGACGGACTGGAACGCGGCCGGGCTCATGCAGGGCCGCGCCGACCGGCCACTCAACGAGGCCGGCCGGGAGCACGTACGGTCTTATCGGCTGCCGACCGGCTGGGCTGGCGCCGTCTGCCTCGCGAGCCCGCTTCAGCGCGCCATGGAGACGGCGCGGCTGCTGGGGCTGGAGCCCGAGCCCGAGCCGCATCTCATCGAAATGGACTGGGGGGAATGGGAGGGGCGAAGCCTGAACGCGCTGCGGGCGGAGCTGGGAGAGGCGATGGCGGAGAACGAGGCGCGGGGGCTCGACTTCAGGCCGCCCGGCGGCGAGAGCCCGCGCGACGTGCAGGCGCGGCTGCGGCCCCTGTTCGCCGGGCTCACGGGGCCGACGATCGCGGTGACGCACAAGGGCGTGCTCCGGGCGCTCTATGCGCTGGCGACGGGGTGGACCATGCAGGCGAAGGCGCCCGACAGGCTGTTGAACGGCCGCGCGCATCAGTTCGAGGCGAAGCGCGACGGCACGCCGTCTGTGGTCGAGCTCAACATCCCCCTCAGCCGGTCGCCATGAGGCTCATTGCGACATGAGCGGCCGCGTGCTCTTCTACGTGCAGCATCTGCTCGGCGTGGGTCATCTGAGGCGCGCGGAGATTCTGGCCGCGGCCATGGCGGCGGCCGGGCTCGATGTGACCGTTGCCTATGGCGGCCTCCCCTTCCCCGAGGTCCCGTTCAAGAGCGTGCGCGTCGCCCCGCTTCCGCCGGCGACCATTGCCGGCGAGGACTTCTCCACGCTGCGCGATGCATCCGGCGCACCGGTCGACGAGGGCTGGCGCGAGGCGCGGCGCGACGCCCTTCTTGAGCTTTATCGAAGCTTCGCGCCGGATGTCGTGCTGATCGAGCTGTTCCCCTTCGGGCGGCGGCAATTCCGCTTCGAGCTCCTGCCGCTGCTGGAGGCGATCCATGCCGCGCGCCAGCGACCGCACGTCGTATGCTCGGTGCGCGACATCCTCGTGTCCCGGAAGCCGGGGCGCGCGGAGGAGACAGTCGAGACGCTCCGCCGCTGGTTCGACCTGGTGCTGGTGCACGGCGACCCGACGCTCATCCCCTTCGAGACGACGTTCGGCGCCGCCGGGCAGATCGGCGACCTCATTCGCTATACCGGCTACGTCTGCGCCGCCGCGGATGCGAGCGAGCGGGCGGGCGGGCACGGCGAGGTCATCGTCTCGGCCGGAGGCGGGGCGGTGGGCGCGCCGCTCCTCTTTGCGGCGATGGAGGCGCGCCCGGCGACTCCGCTGGCGAACCGCCGGTGGCGCTTCCTCACGGGCCCGAACCTGACAAACTCCGAGTTCGGCAGGCTGGCGGCGATGGCCGGCCACAGTGCGGTCGTGGAGCGCTTCCGGCCGGACTTCTTCGCGCGGCTCAGGGTCGCGGCGCTTTCCGTGTCGCAGGCCGGCTACAACACCACAATGGACATACTTGCATCCGGCGTGCGCGCTGTCGTCGTGCCCTACGAGGCGAAGGGCGAGACCGAGCAGCGGCTAAGGGCAGATATTCTCGCCGGAAAGGACCTTCTCACGGTCGTGCCGGAGGCCGAGCTGACGGCCGGCCGCCTGGCTGACGCGATCACGGCGGCGAGCGCGTCGCCCAAGGTCAGCGCCGCGGTCGACCTCGCGGGCGCGACGAACACGGCGTTGCTGGTCCGCGACCTGTCAAGGCACCGGAAAGCGCCGGTTAGATGATTACACACAATCGTCGCTCTCCGGTCATTGCCTCAAAAACAATTCCATGGCCCCATGCGGCCGAGCATCATTCGATACGGCGATTGTGACAGGCGATCTTCTCAGCATACGCAACCTTTCGGTTGAGTTCCGCACGATGGCGGGGCGCGTTCAGGCCGTCGACGGCCTCTCCCTTCGCGTGCGGCCGGGAAGCACCGTGGCGCTGGTGGGTGAATCGGGCTCGGGCAAGTCGGTGACTGCGCAGGCCGTGATGGGAATCCTGCCGCGGACGGCGCGTATCTCCTCCGGCGAGATCCTCTTCAACGACCCGGTTACCGGCCAGCGCGACCTTGCGAAGCTCAATCCGAAGTCCAAGGAGTTCACCAACATCCGCGGCAACCGCATCGGCATGATCTTCCAGGAGCCGATGACCTCGTTCTCTCCGCTGCACACGGTCGGCGACCAGATCGGCGAGGCGCTCGCGGTGCATGAGAACGTCACGAGCGAGGAGAAGCGCGAACGCACGGTCGAGATGCTCAGGCTGGTGGAGTTTCCGCGGCCGGAGGAGACGATCGATTCCTATCCGTTCGAGCTCTCCGGGGGACTGCGCCAGCGCGCCATGATCGCCATGGCGCTGATCTGCCGACCGGCCCTCCTGATCGCGGACGAGCCGACCACGGCGCTCGACGTCACCGTGCAGGCGCAGATCCTCAAGCTGATCCGCGACGTGCAGGGCGAGCTCGGCATGGCGGTGCTGCTCATTACGCACGACCTCGGCGTGGTGGCCAACATGGCCGAGGAGGTGGTCGTCGCGCATCACGGCAAGGTCGTGGAGGCGGGAACGCTTCACGATATCTTCGATAATGCACAGCATCCCTATCTGAAGGCGCTGCTCGCGGCGGTACCGCATTTCGACATGAAGCCCGGCGAGCGGCTGAAGCCGATCCGCGAGATATCGACCGCGGCGATCGACTTCTCAGCGCCGCTGACCGACCGGAGCAGCGGTCCGCTGCTGGAGGTGCGAAGTCTCACCAAGCGCTTCGGCCTGCGCAAGAACCTCAAATGGTTCTCAAAGGGCCCAGAGGCGACCGTGCTGGCCCTCTCCGACGTGAGCTTCAACATCGACCGGGGCGAATGTCTCGGCCTGGTCGGAGAGTCCGGCTCGGGCAAGACCACGGTCAGCAAGGCCATCATGCGCGCGGTGGAGATGGACGAGGGCGAGGTCGTGTTCCACGATGGCGGGCGGGCGATCAACCTGTTCGAGCTCGACCGGCAGGAGATGCAGCCGATCCGACGCAAGATCCAGTACATCTTCCAGGACCCATACTCGTCGCTCAATCCGCGCATGACGATCGGCAGCATCCTGGCCGAGCCGTTCCTCATCCATGGCATCGGCACGGACGCGACGCGGCGCGCGGCGGCCGTGCGGCTCCTTGAAATGGTGGGCCTCGGCGCCGAGCACCTCAACCGCTATCCGCACAGCTTCTCCGGCGGCCAGCGGCAGAGGATAGGCATCGCCCGCTCGCTGGCGCTGCAGCCGGACCTCGTCATCTGCGACGAGCCGGTCTCGGCGCTCGACGTCTCGATCCAGGCGCAGATCCTCAACCTCCTGAAGGACCTGCAGAAGGAGATCGGGCTCACCTACCTCTTCATCTCGCACAACCTTGCGGTCATCAACTACATCGCGGACCGTATTGCCGTCATGTGTGCAGGACGCCTGGTGGAGCTTGCGCCACGCGCCGAGCTGTTCCGCAATCCCGTGCATCCCTACACGCGCGCGCTGATGTCGGCGGTCCCCTACCCCGACCCGGACCGGCCGCTCGATTTCGGCGAGATCGGCGCTGCGCGGCAGTCGGTCCCCAGCGCCTGGCCGGAGCCCTTCCGCTGCGGCGAGGACGGCGACCCGCCGATGCAGACGGTGGCGCCGGGCCACTTCGTGCGCGCCTCGCGCAGGCCCGTCAGCGCCCAGAAGCCGGTTATCGCTGCGCCGGCAGTCGGATAGCGGGCTCCCCGGCCGAATCGCCGATTAGACACCCGAACCGGCGTGCTGGTATAAAGCTTTCAGGGGCCCTGGTGGTCCGATTCCGACATCTGCCTTCCGTTGCGGAGACACCGAACAAATGTCGGAATCACGAGGACCACTAGTAAAATTCTGATTCTAGTGGAGCTTTTGAATTTGACATTTGAGCGAGGAATCGCAGCAGTCGGAATTCAAATGTCAAATTCGCTCCACTAGGGGGAGTCGTCCACGCGTCATGGACCAAAGTATCTTCCGCTACACGTGGAGACATTCCCGGCGCGACCAGATCTGGCTCCTGTTCGTGGTGCTGGCATCGCTGCCGTTCTATTTCCTGTCCCTCGAGCTGCCCAAGCGCATCATCAACGGCCCGATACAGGGCGAAGGCTTCTCCAATCCCACGGACACGGGGACGGCGTTCCACATCGCCCTCGCCTATCCCGACTGGCTGCTCGGCGGCGGCGAGCTCGTCCTGTTCGAGGGGATCGAGTTCGGCCGCGTGGCCATGCTGGTCTACCTGTGCATGCTGTTTCTGGGCTTCGTGCTGATCAACGGCTACTTCAAGCTCTACATCTCAACCTTCAAGGGCAGGCTCGGCGAGCGCATGCTGAGACGCCTGCGCTATCAGCTGGTCGACATGCTGCTGCGCTTCCCGCTGCCACAGTTCCGGCGCATGCGCTCGTCGGAAGTCGCGACCATGGTGAAGGACGAGGTGGAGCCGCTCGGCGGCTTCATCGGCGACGCCTTCGTGCAGCCGGCCTTCCTGCTGAGCCAGGCGGTCACCGCTATGGTGTTCATCTTGCTGCAGAGCGTCACGCTGGGGCTCGTAGCCGGCGCGATCGTGGCGGTGCAGGTGATCCTCATCCCGCGGCTGCGGCGCAGGCTGCTCGTGCTCGGGCGTCAGCGCCAGCTGACGGCGCGCCAGCTCGCCGGCCGGGTCGGCGAGATCGTCGAGGGCATCGTCGGGGTGCGGGTCAATGACGCATCGAACTGGGAGCGCTCGGAGATCGCGGGCCGCCTCGGACGCATCTTCTTCATCCGCTTCGACATCTATCAGTGGAAGTTCCTGGTCAAGTTCATCAACAACCTGCTGGCACAGGTGACGCCGTTCATCTTCTACCTTATCGGCGGCTACTTCGCGATCACGGGCCGGCTGGACATCGGCCAGCTGGTGGCGGTGATCGCCGCCTACAGGGAGCTACCCTCGCCGCTCAAGGATCTGATCGACTGGGACCAGCAGCGGCTCGACGTGCAGGTCAAGTACACGCAGGTCATCGAACAATTCTCCATAGGCCGGATTCTCGACCCGCAGCTCCAGAAGCTGGACCCCACGCCGCCGCCCCACATCGAGAAGGAGGTCTCCGCGAGCGGCGTTGCGATCCGCGACGATTCCGGCGCAACGTTGCTGGAGCCCACGTCCCTCCGGCTCACGCCGGGCGAGGCGGTGGCGGCGGTCGGCTCCGTAGGCGCCGGCGGCGAGTATCTCGCCGAGGCGCTCGCGAGGCTGGTCGAGCCCGATTCCGGCCGCATCCTCGTCGACGGGACGCCGATCGAGGCGCTGCCGGATTCGTTCACCGGCCGCCGCATCGGCTACGCCGAGGGCAGCACCTACTTCCCGCAGTCGAGCCTGATGGACGCGCTGATCTACGGGCTGAGGCACGCCCCGCTTCGCAAGCGGACCGAGGACACGCGCGAGAAGCGGCAGCGGCATCACGAGGCCCGGGCGTCCGGCAACACCGATACGGATGTCGAGGACGACTGGATCGACTACGAGGCGGCGGGCGCGACCGGCCCGGAGGATCTGCTCGTGCACCTTCGGGAAATCCTGGTCCTGGTCGATCTGGAGAACGACGTCTATCGCCTCGGGCTGCGCAGCAAGATGCCCGAGGCCAAGCTCCAGGAGTCGCAGCCCCACATCCTGGCAGCACGCGACGACTTCCGCGAGCGGCTGGTGAAGAACCGGGGCGAGCAGTACGTGGAGATGTTCGATCCCGAGCGCTACGTGGTGAACGCCTCGGTGAAGGAGAACCTCATCTTCGGTGTCGCGGACCACGATACGGGGAGCGAAGGCAGCCCGGAGAGCCAGTACCTCGATTCCGTCGTCGCCGAGACCGGTCTCGAGGAGAAGCTCGTCGACATGGGCCTGAAGGTGGCGGAGACGCTCATCGACCTCTTCGGCGAACTGGCGCCCGACAATCCTCTGCTGGAGCGCATGGACCTGATGGCGCCGGAGGAGATCGAGGACTATCGCGCCATCGTCCGGCGCGCGTCCAGCGTACCGCTGCCGGACGTGGAGGCGGCGGACCGGCGCGCGCTGCTGCGCCTCGCCTACGGCTATGTCGAGCCACGGCACCGTCACGGTCTGCTCGACGACGAGCTGAAGGCGGCCATCGTGGGGGCCAGACGGGCATTCCGCGACAACCTTCCGGCCGACCTCTCCGGCACGATCGACTTCTACCAGCCGGGAACGCTCAACCCCGCCGCCAGTGTGCAGGACAACGTCCTGTTCGGCCGTATCGTCGACACCTATGCGGAAGCGGTCGAGCGCGTGAACGCGCTGCTGCGCGAGACCATGGACGCGCTCGGCCTGACCGACACCATCATCGAGGTGGGGCTCGCCTTCGACATCGGCAGCGGCGCCAAACGGCTTTCGACACCGCAGCAGCAGAAGCTGGCGCTGGCGCGCGCGCTCGTGAAGCGGCCGGACCTCCTGATCGTCAACCGTGCGCTCGCGTCCCTTGACGCCAATACCCAGGATGCGACGGTGACGCGGGTGCTGGACTTCGCGCGCGCATCGGGCGAGCCGGGCTTCGCGGTTTTCTGGGTCCTGAGCCATCCGGGCTCGGGACAATGGTTCGACAAGGTCCTGACCTTCGAGAATGGCCGGATCGCCAAATCGGAGGAACGGACGAGAACAGTCGAGGAGGATCATGCGCTCGAGCCGGCTAAGTAGGATCTTGGCACCGAAGGCTTCCGCCGGCCCGCGAACAGGGGTGGTGGTCACGTGAGTCTATTAAGCAACGAAGTGGAGCTGCTTCGCCGGATTCCTCTCTTCGCGGGGATCGACCCCGGCAGGCTGAAGCTGCTCGCCTACACGTCCGATGTCGTCACCTACGAGCCGGGACAAGTGCTCGTGCGAAAGGACGATGCCGGCGACGCAGCCTATGTCATCATCACGGGGGACGCCGAGGTGACGGTCCCGGCCAACAGCGGCAGCATTACCGTGGCGGAGCTGCATGACGGCGACTTCTTCGGCGAGATCGCGATCCTCTGCGACACGCCGCGCACGGCGACGGTGACGGCGAAGGGCGAATTGAAGGCGCTGCGCATCCGCAAGGAGCCGTTCTTTCAGCTGCTGCACCAGTTCCCCGAAATGGCCGTCTCGCTGACCCGACTCCTGGCGGAGCGCCTGACGCGCACGACGGCCGAGCTGGTCGAGGCACAGCAGAAGCACAAGTCGGCATAGAAGCGCGCCAATGACCGAAGCGCCGTTCCTGGTGAGGGTGTGGGGAGCGCGGGGCAGCCTCCCCGGCCCGGCGGCGGACAACTGCGCCTTCGGCAGCGAGAGCCCGTGCGTGGAGATGCGCTGCGGCGGGCACGTGCTCATCTTCGATGCGGGCTCCGGCATCGAGGGGCTGAGCGCCCGGCTGCGGACGGAGAGGATCAAGGACTTCGACCTCCTGTTCTCGCACTGCCATTTCGACCACATCATGGGCCTGCCGTTCCTGAGGACGCTCTACGACGCGGATGCCACCGTGAGGATCCACGCGGGGCATTTCGAGGACGGGATGACCTGCAAGCAGATGGTCGACCAGTTCATGGCGCCGCCCTTCTTTCCCATCACGCCGAAATACTTCTGCGCCGATATCGACTATCGCGACTTCCGCCCGCCCGCGAAACTGACGCCGCACGAGGGCATCGTCATATCGACGGTGCGTCTCAGGCATCCGAACGGCGCCGTCGGATATCGCGTCGATCATGCCGGCCGCGCCGTCTGCTACATGACCGACACCGAGCACACGCCCGGCGAGCCCGACCAGACGCTGCTTCAAGCGATCCGCGGCGCCGATATCATGATCTACGACTGCACCTACACCGACGAGGAGTTCGGGCACTATGTCGGCTACGGTCATTCGACGTGGGAAGAGGGCGTGCGGCTGTGCGAAGCGGCGGGCGTGAAGCGCCTCGTCATGTTCCACCACCGGCTCGGGCGCACGGACGACGACCTGGCGCGGATCGAAGCTGACGCGCAGGCGCGCTTCCCCGGCGCGGTCGTCGCGCGGACCGGACTTGAACTCACGCCCTGAGGGCACGATCTGAGCGGCACCGCAATGGCAGAACCCAGCCTCATGCAGCAGGTCAACGACTGGCTCATCAATCAGGCCCTGGGCGAGCCCGATATCGTCGAGCTCTTCGAGGGCGTCTGCCTGCGGCTTTCCGGCATCGGCGTGCCGATCGGGCGCGGCCTGCTCATGTGGCCGACGCTTCATCCGCTCTTCCAGGCGGAGAACGTCGTGTGGCGGCGCGGCCAGCCGGCGGAGCTCAGGCAGTTCGTCCACCAGGACGTGGCGACCGACGCCTGGGTCAAGAGCCCCATGCGCTTCCTGGTGGAGAACGGCATTCCGGTCATGCGGCGCAGGCTGACCGGGCCGCAGAAGATCCTCGATTACGACATCCTGCGCGAATTCGCCGAGGAGGGCTTTACCGACTATCTGCTCATGGCGACCCCGCTGTTCGGGAGCCCCCTCAACCTCGACAAGCGCCAGCGCGGCATCATGGTCTCGTGGTGTTCGGACCAGCCCGGCGGCTTCTCCGACGAGGACATGGCCGGGCTCCAGCGCATGCAGCAGCGTCTCGCGATCGCGGCGAAGACGGTGCTGCAGGAGCGCGTCGCGCGCAACATCACCGAGGCCTACCTCGGCCGCTTGACCGGCGAGAAGGTAATCCGCGGCTCGATCCGGCTCGGCGACGGCGAGCAGACGCGGGCACTGGTGTGGTACTCCGACCTGCGCAGCTCGACGCATCTCGCGGAGACCATGCCGAGCGCGGACTTCCTCGAGCTCTTGAACGTCTATTTCGAGTGCGCCGCGCGTCCGGTCATCGCGGCGGGCGGCGAGGTGCTGGCGTTCATCGGCGATGCCGTGCTCGGCATATTCCCGATGGAGGACGACGGCCTGCGCGAAGAGGTGACGCGCAGGGTGATGGCGGCGCTCAGGGAATCGCTCGACAATGCCGATCGCATCAACGCGGAGCGTGCGGCCGCCGGCGGGGCACAAATCCGCTACGGGATCGGGCTGAACTTCGGATCCGTCATGTACGGCAATATCGGGGTGCCGGAGCGGCTGTCCTTCTCCGCCGTCGGGCCGACTGTGATCGAGGTCGCGCGCATCGAGAAGCTCACCAAGAGGCTCGGCTCGCGGGTGCTCGCGACGAAGGAGGTCGCGTCGATCGAGCCGCATTGCTGGCGCTCCATGGGCCACCAGCCGCTGGAAGGCATGGGCGAGGCGCAGGAGCTCTTCGGCTTTCGCGAGGAAGCGGCGCGGAACGCCGCGTGAGTCCGTGGACATCGGCTTCACCGCATGTCCGTCCGTGTTGGCCTTCCAACGGCCAGGCGCCGCCGCGAAAGGGACACGCTGGTGATGCGCGCGCGGCTGCTCAGGTTCGGGCTCTCGACCGCCCTCGGCCTCAGGAAGCGCGGCTTCTTCATTCCCTACCGCTACGCGGACCAGGTGCCGCCGCGCGCCGACCGCTTCGCCTATGACGCGCTGGAGCCGCTTTTCGCGGCGGCCGAGCCGACGTTCCGGGCGCTGTTCGAGGCGATGGCGCCCTATGCCGACGACCTCTATGCCATAGGGAACGATCCGCCGCCCGAGCCACGCTGGAGCCAGGACTGGTTCCCGCGCCTCGACGCCGCGGCGGCCTACGTCTTCGTACGCGAGGCGCACCCTCGCCGCATCGTTGAGGTGGGCTCAGGACATTCCACACGCTTCCTGGCGCGCGCCATCCGCGACGGCGGGCTCGCCACCGAGATCGTCTCCATCGATCCGGCGCCGCGCGCCGACATCGAGGGCACCGGGGCGACCGTGATCCGCAGCACGGTGCAGCGTGCCGGGCTCCCGCCCTTCTCGTCGCTCGCAGACGGCGACATGCTCTTCATCGATTCGAGCCACATCCTCATGCCCGGCACGGACGTGGACATGCTCTTCAACGACGTGCTGCCGCGGCTGCAGCGCGGCGTGATGGTGCACATCCACGATATCTTCCTGCCCGACGACTATCCGCCCGAATGGGACTGGCGCGGCTACAACGAGCAGCTCGGCGTCGCCGCGCTCATCCAGGGGCGCGGCTACCGGGTCCTGTGGTCCAGCCAGTATGCGGTGACGCGCATGGCCGACGCGGTCCAGGCCAGCGCGGCCGGAATTCTGGAGCTGAAGGCCGGGGCGTTCGAATCGAGCCTGTGGCTGGTGAAGGTGTAGTACGCTTTCAGTGCATGGCGCGTTGCACCCGAAGCAGGTCATTCTCGCACGCGCGAAGGGCGATCCGAGAACCCGGAGCGGTGCAGCCCTGGGTCCTCGGGTCTGCGCTACGCTCCGCCCGAGGACGACACTTGCTTACATGCCCTACGGCGGCGCCGGGCACGTTGCTCACTCGCTCGTCGCGCCGTGACTCCCATCTCCGTGCTCCTCGGGAGCGGCGCTGCCGATCGGTGCGATCGCGTAAGTCACGTCCACGTCGCCAGCGTTCTCGAACGTGAGCGTGCCTGCAAACGTCTCGCCTTCGACGAGGGGATGGGCGAGGTCCATGAGCATGACGTGGAAGGAGCCGGGCTTGAGCTCGACGGAGCCGCCGGCGGGAATCTCGATCCCCTCCTCCAGCGGTCGCATCGTCATGACGCCGTCGGCGACGACCATCTCGTGGATCGCGGTGCGCCCGGCGATTTCGGCGGTCGCGGACACCAGCCGGTCGGCCTCGTCGCCGGTATTGCGGATCGTCATGTAGCCGCCTGCCACCTGGGCTGCGGGCGGAGTCGCACGGGCCCAGGGATG
>CAZMJQ010000137.1:0-2755 GCA_964566475.1 uncultured Propylenella sp.
CGGCGGCAGCTCAGGCTGCTCCTCGCCGAGCATGGCGTGGACCGGAACGCTGCCGCCGCCTTCCTCGCCCCGCTTGCCCCGCCCGTCACGCTGCATGTCTTCGATTCGGCCGGAGCGCACTACGGCTGGCGTGACCCGCCGGACGCCTTCATGCGCAAGGCGCGCACCGCGGTCCGCAACGCGATCGCCAAGGCGAGGCCCGGCGCCGTCTTCGGCTCGCTCGCGACGCCGGCAGAGGTCCTCTTCGCAGAGGCCGCGCTTGCCGCCGGCACCGAGCTGAACGTTGTGCTTCCGGTGGCGCTCGCGACGTTCGAGGAGCTGTTCCTGGCCGGCGCCGACGAGCGCTGGCGCCGCCGCGTCCGCGCCTGCTGCCGCAAGGCGCACCGCGTCGTCTTCGCCCTCGACGACGCCTACGGCGAGGATGTCGGCCTTGCCGAATACGCCGCGCGCATCGCCATGGGCCTGACCCTGCTCCGCGCGCAGCACCTCGACGGCGAGGCGGCGCAGGTCGTGCTCGCAGACGCTTCCGAAGCAGGCTCCGCGACCGAGGACGCCTGGTCGCGCGACGAGTCGCGCCGGCGGATCGCGCTGGACCTGCCGCCCGTCGAACGGCCCGCTGTGCCGGACCGGGAGAGCGAGCCGCGGCCGAGCTGCGCCGTCATCTTCGGCGACCTGCCCGGCTTCTCGCGCCTGCCCGAACGCGTGCTCCCGGTCTTCTGGGACACGGTGATGCGCGTCATCGGCGACGTGCTTGAGGAGAGCGGCGATGCCGTCGCCGCCAGGAACACGTGGGGCGACGCCGTGCATCTCGTCGTGCCGGACGTGCGCCGCGCCGCCGCCATATGCCTCGCCGTTCAGCGCGCGCTTTCGGCGATCGACGGCAGCGTGCTCGGGCGCGACGAGCCGCCGACCATGCGGATCGGCGCCCATTACGGCCCCGTCTTCGAAGGCTGGGACCCGATCCGCGTCCACCGCACCTACTACGGACGCGCGCTCTCGCAGGCGGCGCGCATCGAGCCGGTCACGCCGCCCGGCACGGTCTACGTCACCGAGGCGTTCGCCGCGATCCTGCTCCTGGAGAGCCGCGGCGACTTCGCCTGCACTTACGTAGGGCAGGTGCCGCTCGCCAAAGGCTTCGGCACGTTCCGCATGTACGACCTCTCGGCGGCCGCGCCCGGGAACGGCGACGAATAGCGTCGCGTGGGGCGCCCGGTGGTGCCACCTCGCGGCCTTCGTGGTAAGCCGGCGCAAGCGTTTGCACGAGACAGGCGACGAGGGAACGGGATGGACGTCACCGCGAAAACGAAACGCAGCCCCGGCCGGGTGGAGGATGCGCGGCTCGTTAGCGGCGCGGGGCGCTTTTCCGATGATTTTCGCATGAGCGGTCAGGCGATCGGCGCCTTCGTGCGCTCGCCGCACGCCCATGCGAGGATTCTCGGCATCGACGTGGAGGCGGCGCGCGCGGCGCCAGGCGTGGTCGACGTCCTGACCGCGGCCGACATGGACGCGGCGGGCGTCAAGAACATCGCCGGGCACATGCCGATGGAGGGCCGCGGCGGATCGAAGATCGTCGTTCCGCCGCGCCCGCCGCTCGCACGCGATCGCGTCATGCATGTCGGCGACGCGGTGGCGCTGGTTGTGGCGGAGACGCGCGGCGCGGCGGAGGATGCCGCCGAGCTTGTCGAAATCCGCTACGAGGTGCTGCCCTCCGTTACCGGCACGGAGTCCGCCGCCGCAGAAGGCGCGCCGCTTCTCTGGCCGGAAGCGCCCGGCAACGTCGCGCTCGACTGGCCCGGTCCCGTGCCGAGCGCCGAGAACGAGGCGGAAGTCGAGAAGATTCTCGCAAGCGCGGCGCATCGCGTTCGCATCAGGGAGGACAGCCAGCGCCTCGCCGGCGTGCCGCTCGAGCCGCGCGGCGCCACCGGCGAATTCGATCCGGGGACGGGGCGCTACACGCTCCACGCCGGTACGCAGGGCACGCTGCCGCTGCGCAATCCGCTCGCCGCGGCCATGGGCGTCGCCCCCAAGTCGCTGCGCGTGCTCACCGACGACGTGGGCGGCGGCTTCGGGCTGAAGACGCCGGTCTATCCCGAATACCCGGCGCTGCTCGTGGCGGCGAAGCGGCTCGGACGGCCCGTGCACTGGATGTCGACGCGATCCGAATCGTTCCTGACCGACAATCACGGGCGCGACGTGATCGCGTCCGGCGAGCTGGCCCTCGACGCCGACGGACGTTTCCTGGCGCTCAAGGTCGACGCCATCGCCAACATGGGCGGCTATCTGAGCGCCAACGGCGCGCAGATCGCCGCCGGCAACTTCGCCCGCTGCTTCCCCACCGTCTACCGCATCCCCAAGATCGCGATCGGCATGCGCTGCGTCTTCTCCAACACCACGCCGACCGGGCCATACCGCGGCGCCGGGCGTCCCGAGGCGAACTACCTCATGGAGCGCCTCGTCGACGCCGCGGCGCGCCGGACCGGCATCGATCCGATCGAGCTCAGGCGGCGCAACCTCACGCCGCCCGACGCCTTGCCCTACGCCACGCCCGTCGGCACGAAGATCGACAGCGGCGCCTTCGCGGCGATCCTCGACCGGGCGCTGGAGCTGTCCGCCTACGCGTCCTTCGCCGAGCGCCGCAAAGCGACCGAGGCAAAGGGAAGACTGCGCGGCATCGGCGTGTCGTGCTTCCTGGAGCACGCGGGCGGCATCCCGACGGAGAGCGCCGACATCGCCTTCACAGATCCGGAGCGGGTCA
>CAZMJQ010000138.1:0-3177 GCA_964566475.1 uncultured Propylenella sp.
CGCGCCTTCCCGTCCGCGATCTGCCCGTAGCGGTAGTCGCTGACGAGCCCGCGTCCTTCGCCGGGCTTGGCGGGAGCTTTGAACTCGACGTCCGGCAGGTCGATGACCAGGCGGTCGGGGTTCGAAAGCCGCGAGACGGCATATTCGGGGCTCGCTTCCAGATCCACCACGAACCGCGTGCGCTCCGAATCGCCGATCAGGCGCATCTCGCCAACCGCGTTGGCCCAGCTGCCTCCGGCGTGGGCCAGCATCATCACAATCAAGACGGCTCGGAGCATGATGCGCATGAGCTGCTATCCTTCGGGCCGCCTCAATCGCCTGTCCCGGTGGCCGAGACAAGGCGGAAATAGGCCGCAAACCGGAGAAAATTCGTCGCGCCTATGGGAGGCTCGACCGGTCTCGCGCTATCCTGTCGGCGATGCAAGTTCAACCCGTCGGCAAAACGGACGGAGGCCGGAATGCTTCGCTGGTGGAGGGCCCGACGGCGCCGGGAAGCCACGCTGGAGGCGGCGCTCCTGGCCGCGGCCGAGGCCTGGATGGCGCGTCACGGTCCGCATGCGCGGCATCTGGCGCGCATGCGCTCGATGGACGCATACCTGCTGGGCGACCTGGCGGAGCAGGAGCGCTGGAGCCGCATCCGCGAGATGATAGACGAGCGCGAGGGGCACGACGCCTTCCCCACGCCCTCCCCGTCCCCTGGGACGCGCCCGGCGACGGTTCCGCCGGAAAAGCGGTGAAAGCCGGGCCGGTAAGGTCTCGTTAACCGCTGGACGCTTGCATTCGGTTGCAGCGGTTCCTAATAAGAACGCGACGGATTCCTCCATGGACGTCGGCCGGCGCGAGCGAGACGCGAAGAATTCGCCAGCCGCATTCTGCCGGACCTCGCCCTGGACGAAGACGGGCTGTTGCCGCCCCAGCGCGCACCAGCTTCGATTGCGGGACGCGTAGCGTCCCGGTTACCCGAAAGGCCTGCCGATGCGATTCCGGCAACCGATCTCCATGCCAATGCGACAGGGCCCGGCGCTTCGCCGATGGCGCCCTGTGGATGGATCGGCGACCCCGGAGCGCGGCTTTGCGGCCGGCCTTTCACCTATCAACAGAATTGGGCCCGAAGGTAAGCGCGGTGTTCTGCGCCCGGGCCCGGAGTCGCTTTTCCATGTCAAACAAGATGCTGATCGATGCGACGCATCCGGAGGAAACCCGGGTCGTCGTCCTACGTGGCAACCGGGTTGAGGAGTTCGATTTCGAGGCGGCCGACCGCCAGCAACTCAGAGGAAACATCTATCTTGCGAAGGTCACCAGGGTCGAACCGTCCCTGCAGGCCGCCTTCGTAGACTACGGCGGCAACCGCCACGGCTTCCTCGCCTTCTCCGAAATCCATCCCGACTACTACCAGATACCCTACGCCGATCGGCAGGCGCTGCTGCAGGAGCACGCCCGCGAGGACGCCGAGCAGGCCGAGCAGGAGGACGAGCAGGAGCGGATCGACGAGCGGTCGGCCGAGTCCGCGGAAGCGGCCCAGCCGGCGACCGACGACGCCCCCGCCTGGGACGAGCCGGCGGCCGGGGAGAGCGCGAAGGAGGCGCCGCCGGAGGCCGCGGCCGATATGGCGGCCGGAGAAAGCGTTTCAGAGCCGGCTGACAGGCCCGCGCCCGATTCGTCCGAGGAGCACGGCGAGAACGGCGAGGCGGAGCGCGAGGAAGACGATAGGGTCGAGAGCGTGGGCGCCGAGGACGCGCTCGAGGAGGTGCCGGAACGCCGCAAGCCGCGTCCGCGCCAGTACAAGATCCAGGAGGTCATCAAGCGCCGCCAGGTGATGCTGGTGCAGGTCGTGAAGGAGGAGCGCGGCAGCAAGGGCGCGGCGCTCACCACCTACCTGTCGCTGGCCGGGCGCTATTCGGTGCTGATGCCCAACACCGCCCGCGGCGGCGGCATCTCCCGCAAGATCACCCAGCCCGTCGATCGCAAGCGCCTGAAGTCGATCGCGTCGGAGCTCGACGTGCCGGAGGGCATGGGCGTGATCCTGCGCACCGCCGGCGCCAACCGCACCAAGAGCGAGATCAAGCGCGACTTCGAATATCTCCTGCGGCTGTGGGAGAACGTGCGCGAACTGACGCTCCGCTCCACCGCGCCGAAGCTGGTCTACGAAGAAGGCAGCCTCATCAAGCGCTCGATCCGCGACCTCTATTCGCGCGAGATCGACCAGGTCGTCGTCGCCGGCGAGAACGCCTACCGCGAGGCCAAGGACTTCATGCGCATGCTCATGCCGAGCCATGCGCGCAACGTCCAGCTCTACAAGGAGACGACGCCGATCTTCTCGCGGAGCGGCGTCGAGGCGCAGCTCGATGCGATGTTCTCTCCGCAGGTGACGCTGAAGTCCGGCGGATACATCGTCATAAACCAGACCGAGGCGCTGGTCTCCATCGACGTCAACTCGGGACGCTCCACGCGCGAGCATTCCATCGAGGACACGGCGCTCAAGACCAACCTCGAGGCCGCCGACGAGGTATCGCGGCAGCTCAGGCTGCGCGACCTCGCCGGCCTCATCGTCATCGACTTCATCGACATGGAGGAGAAGCGCAACAACCGCGCCGTGGAGCGCAAGCTCAAGGACTGCCTGCGCGCCGACCGCGCCCGCATCCAGGTGGGGCGCGTGTCGCATTTCGGGCTTCTGGAGATGTCGCGCCAGCGCATCCGCACCGGCGTGCTGGAAAGCTCGACGGTGCCCTGCCCGCATTGCCGCGGCACCGGGCAGGTCAGGTCGGTCTCGTCGCTGTCGCTGCAGATCCTGCGGGCGCTCGAGGAGCAGCTCCTCAAGCACAGCACGCACCACCTTCTCGTGCGCACCCGTCCCGAGGTAGCGCTCTATGTCCTCAACCAGAAGCGCCGCCACCTGTCGGAGCTTGAGGAGAGGTTCGGCGTCATGATCTCCGTCAGCGGCGAGGCGCCCGAAAGCGGCGGCTTCGTCGTGGAGCGCGGCGCGGTCGTGGAGGACCGCGCCGAGCGCAGCGGTGCGGTCGCCATGACCGACATGCCTGAGCCGGAAGACGACCTGGTAGCCGCCGAGGAGGAGACGGAGAAGGAAGAAGCCGCCGGCGAAGGACGCGAGCGACGCAGGCGCCGGCGCCGCAAGCGCGGCAATGGCGAGGACCGCTCGCAAGTCGAAGCGGCCCGCAC
>CAZMJQ010000139.1:0-6106 GCA_964566475.1 uncultured Propylenella sp.
ACGCGCTCGGCGACCACCCACTTCTCCGAGCAGGTGTTCACGAAAAGCAGGTACTTCTGCCGGTTGTCGAAGAAGCGGAAGTTTTCCTGCTGCTCGCCTTTCGCGGCAGCGCCGGGCTTGGCGGCGCGCTTCGCTTTCGCCGCCGGCTTGCTCTTGGTCAACGTATTCACCGTTCCAGCCCTTTCGATCGTTTCAGCAACGCTTACACGACGGATCGGGGAGGGGGCCAGTCCCCAGTCTGGGGACTCGAAGCGGGCGGTTCGATGCCCGTTCTCTTGCCGCCGGCAGAGCGCTTGCAGTTGGGTATCATAATTGATACATCTAACCGCGGATGGGGACGAACCGAGCGGCGGACCGAACGCACGAGAAGACGCTGGTCAGGTTCTATCGGACCGAGGCGGGAGTCGAGCCCGTGCTCGATTGGCTGCGGGGTCTCGCGAGAGACGATCGGCGGCGCATAGGCGAGGACTTGACCAAGGTTCAATACGGATGGCCGGTCGGAATGCCGCTCTGTCGGTCGCTCGGTGACGGTTTGTGGGAGGTCCGCAGCTCTCTGCAAGGCGGCCGGATTGCGAGAGTGGTCTTCTTCTTCCACCAAGGCGAGCTCGGAGTCGTGCACGGCTTTCTCAAGAAGACACAGAAGACACAGGCGAGAGATATGGCCTTGGCCAGGAAACGCATGAAGGAGATGACCTCATGACCAAGAACAAGCACTGGGGCTCTTCGCTGGACGAATGGCTGAAAGAGGATGGGATTTACGAGGAGGCCACCGCCGCCGCCGTCAAGGCCGTGATCGCATATCAGCTGGCTGACGAGATGAAGAAGCAGGGCATAACCAAGAAGCGCATGGCCGAGATGATGCAGACGAGCCGGGCACAGCTTGACCGTCTGCTCGATCCGACCAACGGCAGCGCAACGATCGAGACGTTGCAGCGTGCGGCCAACGTCATTGGAAGAAAGGTCCGGCTGGAGTTGGTTTGACGCCTTTAGCGTGGCGGTTCGACCGGCTCACACTGCGAAGAAGTAGCGGGTCAGATGGAAGAATACCGGGGCGGCGAAGACGACGGAATCGAGCCGGTCGAGCACGCCGCCGTGGCCTTCGATCAGGTGGCCCCAGTCCTTGACGCCGCGGTCGCGCTTGATGGCGGACATCACGAGCCCGCCGAGGAAGCCCATCAGGCAGATCACGAGCGCCATGAGGGCCGCCTGCCAGATCGTGAACGGCGTGATCCACCACAGCGCCGCCCCGATCAGCGTCGCGGCGCCGACGCCGCCGAGGAAGCCCTCCCAGGTCTTCGAGGGCGAGAGGCTCGGGGCGATCTTGCGCTCGCCGTAGAGCTTGCCGAACACGTATTGCAGCACGTCGCTCGACTGGACGACGACCACCAGGAATACGATCAGCAGGAGGCCGCGCCGTTCGTAGCCGGGGATGTCCAGCGTGACGAGGGCCGGGACGTGCGAGAGGCAGAAGACGGCGAGCATCAGCGCCCATTGCGCCACCGCGATCCGCTCCATGAAGCGTGTCGTGTCGGCGCGGAAGGCGGCGATGATCGGCATGAAGAGGAAGGCGTAGACGGGGATGAAGATGGCGTAGAGGCCGTACCATTCCAGCGCGACCAGGATGTACTGCGCCGGCAGGATGACGAAGAAGGCCACGACCAGCGCGTAGTGGTCGCCGCGGCGCGTCTCCGTCAGCGTGATGAACTCGCGGAGCGCGGTGAAGGAGGCGATGGCGAAGAGCAGGATGATCCCGGTCTTGCCGAACAGGAAGGCGATCCCGATGAGGATCACCATCGCCCACCAGGCGCGGATGCGCTGGTTGAGGTTGTCGACGACGGCGCTCGGCCCGCTGCGGAGCGCGATCACGCGGCCTGCAAGGCTCGCCGCGAGGAGCACGGCGATCACGCCGAGGAAGACGACGAGGGTCTGCTCGAAGGGCGTCATCACCGCGTCCCCTCGCGCGGCCTGAGCGCCAGGAGCGCGGCGCGCGCCCGCTCCAGGAAAGCTGTCTTCTCCTCGCCGTCGCGCAGGCGCACCGGCATGCCGAAGGAGACGGTACAGAGGATCGGGATGGGGATCAGCTCGCCCTTCGGCATGGCGCGATTGAGATTGGCGATCCAGACGGGCACCAGCTCGACGCCGGGGCGGGCGAGCGCCAGCCGGTAGAGCCCGCTCTTGAAGGGCATGAGCGGGACGTCTTCGACGTTGCGCGTGCCCTCCGGGAAGAGGATCAGCGCGGAGCCCTCGTCGAGCGCGGCAGTCATCTGCTGGATCGGGTCTTCGGTGCGCTGCTCCGGCTCGCGCTCGACCAGCACGGCGTTGAACACGCGGCGGCCGATGAAGCGGCGTATCGGGCCCTTGAGCCAGTACTCCGCGCCCGCGACCGGACGCGTGTTGCGTCTCACCGTCGGGGGGAGCACGGTCCATACGAGCACGAAATCGCCATGGCTGACGTGGTTGGCGAAATAGACGCGCGGGCGCGCGTCGGGGAGGTGCGTGCCCCATTCGGCCCTCACGGCGGTAACGAGGCGCGCGAAGAGCGTGACGAGCCAGGCGGTGAAACGGGCCATCGCGCTCAAGTCCCGCTCTCCCCGAGCCCGCCACGAACACGCCGGATGCAGGTCGCGACCAGGAGCGCCGCGACGGCGATCATGATCCACGCCGTCCAGTCCGGGAGCGGGCCGCCCAATCCGAACCACAGGCCGAGCGCGCCGAAGAGGAGCGCGCGGTCGCTCTTGCCCATCGGCCCGTCATAGCGGCGCGCCGCGCCGACCTGCGCCGCCAGCACGCCGGCGAACTCGCTCAGCACGGCGAGGAAGAGGACGACCGCGATCAGATGCGGGCCGAACGCCTCGATGCGCGCGAAGGGGGCGTAGAGCGCCACGTCCGAAACGACGTCGCCGATCTCGTTGAGGTAGGCCCCCAGGCTGGACTTCTGGCCGTGCTCGCGCGCCAGCATGCCGTCGATGGCGTTGAGCGCCATGCGGATCAGGAGCCAGACCGCGACGAGAAGGAACGGCCAGCGCGCCGGCCACAGCGCCGCCGCGAGCCCGCCCACGGCGAGGGAGCCGACGATTGCGGCGACGGTGACCTGATTAGCCGTGACCCCGGCGCGGGCGAGCTGCCCGACGAACGGCCGCAGGACCGCCTGGAAGGCCGGCTTCAGTGCATAGAGCGTAAGCGCCATCTCTCCGCTCGAAATTTTCCGAGAATCACCCGGCCCGTCGCGCTCAGAACCTATTTATGTTTGGCGCTTGCGCCTAGTGGAGCGGACTGGGCTGCTCGTCCCGGCAACAGGCCGGGGAGCGGGAGGCCCGCCGCTGCGACCAGCGCGCCGGAGCCGATGCAGTCGGCAATCCTTGCAAGCTCGCCGATCGCGAACGCTTCCGTGTCGGGCGCGCCGGAGACGGTCTCGCGCACCAGTCCAAAGACATCGTCGAGCCGGGAAGGGCTCCGTTCCCCGGCCGCGTCGTAGAGGCGCGTCGCCTCGAGGAGCTCTATAGCGAGCACCAGCGCGGCGGACCCCGCCATCGGCAGAAGACGGCGCACGTCGGAGGTCTCTTCCGCCTGGTCGCGCAGGCGGGCCACGAAATGGTCGGTTCGGGTTCCCGGGCTCTTCCGCTCGCCATTGCTGCGGTCGAGCGCTTCCTCGGCCGCGCCCCTGATGGCGGCGATGCGCTCATACGAGAGCTCGCCGGCCGTCCTCAGCGCCAATGCCACGAGGTCGGCGGCGCGCTTCACGGAGGAGCTGTCCTCCGCTCCGGCGACGAGCTCGCCGGTCTGCCACAGGATCAGCCTGTCTTCGGTGACGGCGTTGGACGCGCGCTCCAGCGTGGCGCCGGCCTGCCGCAAGAGGTCGAGGCAGGCGCCCGCGGCGAGCGGCGTGCGTACGCCGGCGCCGTTCCCCACGCCGGCTGCGTCCGCCGTCGGGGCTGCCTGCCCGTCCGCCATGCCGATGAGCGCGGCGAATGCCGAAGCCGCTTCGATGTGACCCGGCTGACGGTGGAGCCGGCGGACGCGCGGGTGAAGGACGGCCGTCGGAAGGCTCGTTGCTCTTATGCTGCATGCCGCGGCCACCAGTGCCGACTGGAACAAGCGCTCGGCTTCGAAGAGACCGGCCAAGGCCGCTGCGGTCGAAAGCTGCGTGCCGGAGGCGAGGGCGCTTCTTTCGTGCGGCTCCAGGTGGAGCGGAGATAGCCCAGACTGGCCCAGCGCCTTCGCCGCCGGCATGCGTTTCTCGTCTGCCACGGCCTCGCCGGTGCCGGTCACGGCGGCGAAGAGGTGGGCGAGGGCCAGGCGGTCGCTCGTCTCCCCGGCAGGGATCACGGGAAGGAGCCCGGCGGACAGGAAGTCCGCGAGGCCGCAGATCGAATCCCAGCGCATGCCCGACATGCCCTGCGCCAGCGAGGCGAGCTTGAGCGCGACGAAGAGGCGGACGAGCGGCGAGGGAAGCCTGTCACCGCCGCCTTCCATCAGGTCGGCGAAGGATGGCCCTTCGGTATCGAGCCGCGGCGGCTCCGGGCCTTTGAGGATTTCAGCCAGCGCCGCGGCACCGGCCTCGACGTCCGGCCGGGCGAACGGGTCGAGCGCCACGGGCGCGCCGCGGTAGATCGCATGCCAACCGGCGAGGCGCGTCCGGCCCGGCCTGATCTCGACCGGGACGGTCAAACCGAGGGCGCCGGCTGTCGCGGAAAAGGACGGCGAAAAGGGCATCGCTCCACGCGTTGCACACCATGTTCCTGCCCGGTCCGCCATCGTGAGCATAGCCCATATGGCGGGAAAGGTGCCACCGCAACGGCGGAGGCGGAGGGAATGGTGTGGCGGGCCTGCCCGGCGGGATCAGCGCTCGCGGGTCTCGGAGGAGGCCCGGTCCAGCAGGTCCTCCGCGTCGACGGGCGCCACGGCGCTCTCGCCGGTGGCTTTGGACAGGCGCATGCAGGCCTGGGCGAAGCGCCATGAGTGGGCCATCGCGCGCAGCAGCCGCCGCAGCGCGGAGAACGCTCTCCGCGGCCTTGCCCCGATGCCCGGTCCCGGTGCGGGGGCGCGGATATCCTGCGGAATCCTGTCGAGAGTCGTCGACATCGCTGGCTCCTATGCGGGCAATCCGTGCGCTGGCGCGAGCCGGACGCCCGCGGCAAGGATGGCCGTCGCGCTGGCGGAAAGCGGTGGCAATAGTCACAGGCGGCGGTCGAGGCTTCTCAGGCGGTTGACAGCGGAATGGAGGCGAACGCACCGTCAGTTGCGATCGCAGGACGGGAGGGCGCGTTGCAGGATGCCGAGTACGACGTCGTCGTAGCGGGGGCGGGTCACAACAGCCTGGTCGCTGCCGCTTATCTCGCCAAGGCCGGCTTCACGTGCCTCGTGCTGGAGCACCGCGAGGTCATCGGCGGCAACACGGTCACCGAGGCGCTGACGCTTCCCGGCTTCCTCCACGACAGCTGCGCCACGGCACACAATGTCATCCAGGCGAGCCCCATGCTGAGGAACGACGAGCTGGAGCTGTCCCGCTACGGCCTGGAATACGTGCTTCCCGATCCGGTGGTCTACATGCCGTTCCCCGACGGCCGATCCATCACGCACTGGCTCGACCTCGACCGATTCTGCGCCGAGCTGGCGCGCTTCTCCAAACGCGATGCGGACGCCTACCGCCGCGTGCTCGACGAATACGCGGAGATCGCGCCGGTCTTCAACGAGGCGACATACACGCCGATCGGGTTCGGGCCTTCGCTGCCGGAGCGCCTCGCCACGCATCCGAAGGGCAGGATGTGGCAGCGCCGCATTGCGCTCTCCGCCTGGGACATCATCCGCGACCGCTTCGAGAGCGAGCACGTGCGCGCCTACATGCTGTGGATGGCGTTCATGACCATGGTGCCGCCGGACCAGCCCATGTCCGGACGCCTGGCGTTCTCGCTGGTCGCCGGCCGTCAGCGCTGGAGCTGGGCGGTGCCGAAGGGCGGCTCGTCCGCCCTGCCCAACGCGCTGGCGCGGATCGTCACTGAGCACGGGGGCAGAGTGCTGACCGGCAGGAGCGTGACCGGGCTGATCGTCGAGGACGGCGCCTGCCGCGGCGTCACGTGCGCGGACGGCTCGACGCATCGGGCGAAGA
>CAZMJQ010000140.1:0-2839 GCA_964566475.1 uncultured Propylenella sp.
GCTCGACACAGCATCGATGACGCTCGACGAGATCGTGGCGGAGATGCGTGCAGCGACCGAAGCCGGAAACGAGGTGGCGCGCGTGCATTCGGGCGACCCCTCGCTCTACGGCGCGATCGCCGAGCAGATGCGCCGGCTCGACGCGCTCGGCATTCCCTACGACGTGACGCCCGGCGTGCCGGCCTTCGCCGCCGCCGCCGCGGCGCTGAAGCGCGAGCTCACCATTCCCGAGGTGAGCCAGACCGTGATCCTCACGCGCACGGCGATGAAGTCCTCCGCCATGCCGAAGGGCGAGGAGCTTGCGACGCTGGCGCAGAGCCGCGCGACGCTCGTCATCCATCTCTCCGTGCGCAACCTGCTCGAGGTCGAGCGGCAGCTCGCGCCGCACTATGGTGCCGACTGCCCGGTCATCGTCGCCTACCGCGTCGGCTGGCCGGACGAGGCGTTCATCCACGGCACGCTCGCGGACATCCGCGACAAGGTGCGGGCGCAGAAGATCACGCGCACGGCGCTGATCTTCGTCGGGTGGGCGCTGGAAGATTCAGAGTTCCGCGACTCGGCGCTTTATGATGCGGCGCATGCGCATGTGCTGAGGCCGAAGCGGAGCGCGTAAGGCACGTGCTCGTAGCCCGCATGGAGCGAAGCGAAATGCGGGGACGGCGGTGCAGGAAGCAACACAGTCCCGGATTGCGGGGCTTCGCCCCTCCATCCGGGCTACGAGATGGCGTCGATCACATGCGCAAACGATCCCATCACCCGTCCGCGCCTCAGCCCGATCGGCCCGAGCGCATCGCCGTCGATCTCTTCCGCCTCGAACAGCCTGTCGGCATCCCCCTCGCTCACCACCCGCGCGAAATGAAACTCGTGCGCCGATAGCGGAACGCGCCACGGCAGGTCGCCGAGGGGCCTGAGCACGCGGTAGCCGAGATGCAGCATGCGATGGCGGAAGCTCGTGATGAGCGGCAGCAGACCGAGCATCGGGTGGTCAACACCGTCGGCATCCATCAGGCTCTCGCCGAGCGCCATGTAGCCGCCGCACTCGCCGTAGACGAGCGCCCCGCGCTCCGCAGCCGCCGGTATCCCCTCGCGGAAGCGCCGCGCCGCGGCGATCGCGCCGGCGTGCAGCTCCGGATAGCCGCCCGGGAGGAACACGGCGTCGGCGTCCGCCGCCGGCGCTTCGTCGGCGAGCGGCGAGAAGAAGGAGATTTCGGCGCCGGCCTCTCGCCAATCGGTGAGGCGATGCGGGTAAGCAAAGGCGAATGCCACGTCGCGGGCGACGGCGATGCGCTGGCCGAGCGGCGCGAGTCCCCTCCCCCCTTGTGGGGGAGGGTCAGGGAGGGGGGACAGCCGCGCGCCTCGGAGCGAACTGCCTTCCCCCCTCTCCCTCTCTCCCCCGCAAGGGGGGAGAGAGGCGGTTGCGGCGACGATCGCGTCAAGATCGCACCCATCGGCCACGAGCTTTCCCGCCTGCGCGATCTTCCGCGCCAGGTCATCGTGCTCCCCCGCCTGCACCAGCCCGAGGTGCCGTGACGGCAGCATGATCTCAGCATCGCGTCGCATCAGTCCAAGGAGCGGCACGGATGCGCCGGCAAAGCCTTCGCGGATCAGCGCGGCGTGCCGGTCCGACGCCACCCGGTTGACGATCGCGCCTACGACCTCGAACCCGTCCGCCATCCGCGCGCAGCCTTCCGCCACCGCGGCGGTCGTCTGCGCAACGCCCTGCGCGCCGACGACGAGCACCACCGGCAGGCCGACGAGCCCGGCCAGCGCGGCAGTGGAGCCCGCCCCACCGGCGCCGCCGTCGAAGAGCCCCATCACGCCCTCGACCACGAGAATATCCGCACCTTCGGCCTGCCGCGCCAGCCGCGCGCGCAGCACATCCGCGGACATCGCCCACGGATCGAGATTGACGGCCGGGCCGCCGCTCGCTGCTTCAAGAAACCGCGGATCGATGTAGTCCGGCCCGCATTTCGCCGCAGCCACCTTCATGCCCCGCGCCCTGAGCGCCGCGATGAGCCCCAGCGCAACCGTCGTCTTGCCGGAATGGCTCGCCGCCGCCGCGACGATGAGTCCGCGTCTCATCGCATCACGCGCTTTCGCCGCGCCCCGGCTCCGCGCGCGAGCCCAGCGGATCGGCGACGAGCCTGCGGCCGGCGAGCGCGCCGAGCCAGTCGAGCGCCGCGCGGAGCCGCACGACCTCGCCGACCACGACGATGGCGGGCGGCTCGAGCCCGCTGCTCTCCACATCCGCCGCCGCGCCGCCGAGCGTCGTCTCCAGCACCTGCTGCGCGCCGGTGGTTGCGCTCACCACGATCGCGGCCGGCTCCGACGGCGCGCGGCCCGCGGCGAGAAGCGCGGCGGCGATCTGCGGCAGGTGCTTCATCGCCATGTACATGACGATGACGGGGGCGCCGCGCGCCACGCCCTCCCAGTCGATCGACGAGGGCGTCAGCCCGCTCTGGTCGTGCCCGGTGAGGAACGTCACGACGTGGTTCACATCGCGGTGCGTCACCGGGATGCCGGCATAAGCGAGCCCGCCGATGCCCGCCGAGATGCCCGGCACGATACGGAAGGGGATACCGGCCGCCACCAGCGTCAGCGCCTCCTCCCCGCCGCGCCCGAAGACGAACGGATCGCCCCCCTTCAGCCGGCAGACGCGCTTGCCGGCGCGCGCCAGCGACACGAGCTTCAGCGAGATGTCGCGCTGCCTCGGCGACGGCTTGCCGCCGCGCTTGCCGGCATATTCGATCGCCGCCCCCGGCCGCGCGTGGTCGAGCACGCCGGGGTCGACGAGCGCGTCGTAGATCACCGCGTCTGCCTGCTTCAGCGCGTTCACCGC
>CAZMJQ010000141.1:0-9543 GCA_964566475.1 uncultured Propylenella sp.
GGGTCGTAGCCGAGCCGGGCGCCGGGGAGCGCGGCGGCGAGGCGGCGGGCGTCTTCGAGGTAGTGCGAGCCGACGACGATCGCCGCGGACAGCCCGGCGGCGGCCTTGACGGCATCGGCGATCGCGCGCTCCGGCAGGCCCGTGCTCTCCAGCACCTTCAGGTCGAGCTGCAGGCTCGCGGCCGGCGTGCGCGGAAGCGAGGCGAGCGGTGCGAGCATCTCGGCGAGGGAGAGAACCGGGGCGTCCCTGTCGGGAGCGCCGGAGCGGTCGCGGTGCACGAGGCCGGATATCGCGGCGAGCGGGGTCCTGGCGACGCGGCCCTTGCCGGTGGTGGCGGGCCCGAGCGTTGCGTCGTGCAGCACGGCGAAGCGGCCGTCGCCGCAGGCGAGCACGTCGATCTCCATGGTGGCGCCGGCGCGCCAGCCGAGCGCCAGGTTCGACGGCTTGAACGGCGCTTCGTCGAAGCGGGTGCGGAGCTGATGCCACTTGAGCCGGACGGGGCCGCGCGGGCCCTCGACGGAGACCGTCGGGGCGGCGGCGCGCTCTCCGCCGGGATCGCCTCCGGCCATCGACGGGTCCTTCATCAAGCGCCGTGCCCGCTTGCCTCGGCCCGAACGCCCGCCGGCGCTTCGAGCTTCATGCGGCCGTAGAGCTCGGTGGGAGCGTCATGCTCGGCAAAGATGCCGGCGATGATCGCCTCGAGCCGGGCGGCGGTCGCGGGATCGTCCGCGGGGCGCTTCTGCTCCGGATCGGCATCGAGATCGAACAGCTTGCTGCCGGTATCCTCGAACCCGACGCCGTCATGAATCGGAATGCGGCGCGCATCCTTCAGTGCGTCGATGCGCATGAGCGGCATGTCCTTGGTGAAGTCGAACGGCTTCGTCAGCCGCGCCGTGCGTATCTCGTCGGCCGTGAAGAGCGTGTGGAGGTGCATCGGCATCAGCGTGTACTCGCCGAGGCCCGGGGCCATCAGGTCGTCGGGATAGAGGTAGTAGGCGTAGCGCCCGTCCGTCACGCCGACAGGCCCGCCGAACATGCCGAAGGCGACGCCGTCGCGCGGAGACTCGGAACCGGTGAGGCAGGGGAGCAGCGAGCGGCCGCGCACCTCGGGCGGAACCCCGCATCCGAACGCCTCGAGGAAGGTCGGCATCAGGTCGATGGTCTGCGTGAGCGAGGCAACGCGGCGCCCCGCCTCGCCGGCATGGGCCGGGTGATGCACGATCAGCGGGATGTGCGATATCTCCTCGTAATAGGGCTGGCGATTCTTGCCCCACCAGTCGTGCTCGGCGAGCAGTAAGCCATGGTCGGTGGTGAGCACCAGCATGGTGTCGGACCACAGGTCGTTGGCGTCGAAGACATCGAGCAGCCGGCCGAAATAGTGGTCGCACATGGCGACGAGCGCGGCGTAGTTGGCGCGTATCTCGGCGATCTCCTCGGGACTGTCCTCGATCTTCTCGTAGTGCGGCCAGTCGAGGATGCCGCCGTTGTAGCCGGTGCGGTAGGGCTGCTTGAAACGCTCCGGCGCCATGAACGGCTCGTGCGGGTCGAAGCACTCGATGTGCAGGAGCCAGTCCTCGGCGTCGCGGTTGCGCTCAAGGAAGTCGAGCCCGGCGGCGATGCATTGCGGGCCGGGGTAGTCCTTCTCCTCACGCATGAAGTCGGCGTTGACCGCGTGCTGGAGGCGCTTGCGGCTGGCGGCGAAGTCGTAGTGCTTTTCGGAATAGCGCTCGCGGTAGCGCTCCACCGGCGGCTTCACCATCGCCTTCCACGGATCGTATTCCTGGCCGCGGATGAAGTCCCACGTCGTGTAGCGCGTGTGGTAGGTGGCGCCGCCATCCTCGAAATAGTGCATGTGATCGCTGACGAGATGCGCGTGCACGCCGTTCTCGTCGAGGATCTGCGGGAGCGAGTTGTCGAACGGCTCCAGCGGGCCCCAGCTGCGGTGCATGAAGTTGAGGCGGCCCGTGTGCATGTCGCGGCGCGCGGGCATGCACGGAAGGCTGCCGACATAGTGCCTGTCGAACGTCACGGCGCGGCGGGCGAAGCGGTCGAAGCTCGGCGTGGCTATCCAGCTCCCGCCGTAGCAGCCGAGCGCCAGCCGGTTGAGCGAATCGAAGAGGACGAAGACGGCCTTCATGGGGGGTTCCGGGGAGACTCCTTAATCAACCTCTGCGTCGTCATTCCCGGGTGGAGGAGCGATTTGTCCGCCGAAGCCCGCAGGGCGAAGGCGGAAGCGGAGACCCGAGGACTCAGAGTGCGGAGCCCCTGGGTCGTCGGGTCTCCCCCGGATCAAGTCCGGGGTCGCCCGAGGATGACAACGCTTTGAATTTGGGCTTCTGTCGTTCAAGGCACTACGCGGCGGGCCGCACCTTGGCTTCGGGGATGAGCTTCTCGGTGGTCCGGTCGAAGACCAGCGAGTCGGAGGACCGGAAGCCGATGCGGACGGATTCGCCGGCCGGATGCGCGGCGGCGTTCCCCTGCTGCAGCACGTGGAGCTGGCCGATGTCGGTCTCCACCACGTAGAGGATCTCGCGCCCCATCGGCTCGAGCTGCGAGACGCGGCCCGGGAGGCCCGTGCCGCCGAAGACGAGGTGCTCGGGCCGAAGCCCCACGCAGACCGGGCCGTTGGCGCCGTCGATCGGCAGCGATGCGCCGCTCAGCGCGACGGCGCCGTTCCCCGCCTCGCCGGCGATCAGGTTGATGGGCGGCGAGCCGATGAAGCCGGCGACGAAGAGGCTGGCGGGACGCAGGTAGAGGTCGTCGGGGGTGCCGATCTGCTCGATGCGGCCGGCGCGCATGCAGATGATGCGGTCCGCCATCGTGGTCGCCTCGATCTGGTCGTGCGTGACGAGGATGGTGGTCACGCCGAGCTTGTCCTGCAGCGACTTGATCTCGGAGCGCATGGTGAGGCGCAGGGTGGCGTCAAGGTTGGAGAGCGGCTCGTCGAGGAGGAGGAGCTGCGGCTCCTTGACGAGGGCGCGGGCGAGCGCCACGCGCTGCTGCTGCCCGCCTGACAGCTCGCTCGGGCGGCGGTCGAGGAGCTGGTCGACCTGCACCAGCGCCGCCGCCTCGCGCACGCGACGCTCCGCCTCCTCGGCCGGCGTCTTCTTGAAGCGCAGCGGAAAGCGGATGTTGTCGCGCGCCGTCATGTTCGGATAGAGCGCGTAGGACTGGAAGACGATGCCGACGTTGCGGTCCCTCGCCTCCACGTCGTTGACGACGTGGTTGTCGAAGAGGAGCTCGCCGGAGCTCGGCAGGTAGATGCCGGCGAGGATCAGGAGACTGGTGGACTTGCCGCAGCCCGACGGCCCGAGCAGCGCGACGAACTCGCCGTCCTCGATGGCGAGGTTCATGCCGGGGATGACCTCCACGTCCCCGAAGCGCTTGGCGATGTTACGGAACTCTATCCTGGCCATGGTCAGCCTTTCACGCCGCCGATCGACATCTGCATGAGATAGCGCTGCGCCGCCACGTAGAGGATGAGGCTCGGCACGAGATAGAACACGCCGACGGCGGAGACCACGCCGTAATCGACGCCCATCACGTCGTCGCGCACCCAGTACATGTAGAGGCTCATCGTCCAGTTCGTGTTGCGGATGAGGAAGGTGAAGACGAAGATGTACTCCTCCCAGCCGCGGATGAAGGTGAAGACGGATATCGCGAGGATGCCGTTCGTCGCCTGGGGCAGCACGACCTTCAGGAAGGCCTGACGCCGCGAGGCGCCGTCGGTGAGCGCGCTCATCTCGATGTCCCACGGCACGGCGTCGAAGAAGCCCTTCATGATGAAGATGGCGAAGGGAAGCTCGAAGGCGACGAGCACCAGGATGACGCCGAAGAGCGAGTCGAGGAGGCCGATGTAATAGAGCATCAGGAACATCGGCACGATCAGCGTCAGCACCGGGAATGCGTGCAGCACGAGCAGCGAGCGCAGCATGCCGGCGCGCCCGGGGAACTGGAAGCGCGACAGGTAGTAGCCGGCGAGCGAGGCGACGGTCACCACGATGGCGGTCTGCGAGCCGGCGAGCAGGATCGAGTTGCCGAAGGCGTGCCAGACGTTGGGGAACTGCACGGCGCCGCGCACCTCGCCGACGCGCGAGCGGACCGCCGACGCGAAGTCCGGCACCCACAGGAAGAGGAAGTTGTCGACGTGCAGGTAAGGGCCGACCACAACGGCGAACACGACGCCCGTGACGGCGGTGACGGCGCCCATGGCCAGCAGCGTCTGCTGCCTCGTCTGCGCGAAGGCCGCCGCCAGCCAATAGGCGATCACGGCGGGCACCAGGATGAGCATGGAGCTCCACAGGACGTCGGTCTGCGCCACGCCGGTCCTGGCGGAGAAAGCGACCGCGACGAGCCAGAAATACGGCAGGAGGACCGGGACGGATACGGCGATCAGGAAGGCATAGACGTTCACCGCGCGGGCGCGGCGGGCGATACGGCCGCGGCGCGCGACGCCTTCCCAGTCGACGGCCTGTGGCGCTGCCGGAGGGGCGCTGTTCAGGATGGCGTTCGCGGACATGGGTCAGTGCACCTCGATCCGCGGGCGCTGCAGGAGCTGGTTCATGTCGAAGAAGCGCCAGCCGAGCAGTGCGAAGATCACGCCGATAACAATGAGGAAGAGCGCCAGCGCGGCGCCGTAGCCGTACTGACCGCTCTCGAAGGCGCGGCGATAGACGTAGAGCGCGTAGACGGTCGTGTCGTAGAACGGGCCGCCCTCCGTCAGGAGGAGGATGTATTCGAAGCTCACCAGCAGCGACAGCGTCTGGTAGATCGTCACGAAGCTGATGGGCCAGCGCAGCGCCGGCAGCGTGATGTAGCGCACGGTGGCGAGAGGTCCGGCGCCGTCCACGCGCGCGGCGTGGAAGATGTGCTCCGGGATGCTGCGGATGGCCGCGGTGAAGATGATCATGCCCATCGACGCGCCGATGAAGCCGTTGGAGATGATGATGAGCGCGACCGGCGCCTGCGTCTTCAGATCGAGCGGCCGGTCGAGCCCGAACAGAGTCATGAGGATCTGGTTCAGCAGCCCGGTCTCCGAAGGGCTGACGACCCATAGCCATAGAAGGATGTAGAGAACGGAGGGACTCATGCGCGGCAGCAGCCAGACGCCGCGGAAGAAGCCTCCGGAAATCGGATTGATCGCAGTCGTGACGAGCGCCAACACCAGGCCGAAGGTCACATTGAATATCGCGAGCGTCGTGAAGACGTAGATGAACGTGAGCGCGATGACGCTGGTCAGGCGCCGGTCGGTCCCCAGGAGGATCTTCTCGTACTGCTCGGTCGTGAAGCCGTCGAACCGAAGCGAGCGCCCGAGATCCGTGAACGACACGGCTATGTCGATCAGCACGGGAATGACGAAGAACAGGATCGTGAGGACGATCGCCGGGCCGAGGAAGATCACGAAGTTGGCGCGCTGGCGGCGCACCCTCGAGCGGGCATCGCCGCGCCGCTCGGTCTGAAGCTCGGACGCAATCGTCGCCATGCTGTAGCCAGCCCTGCCGGAACCGGGTTCCCTGCCGACCAGACCGAGGGCGGAGGTGAACCGGATGGGCGAAGCGGGCGCCGTGCGCCCGCTCCGCCTGCTCAGTGCCCGAGCTACTGGACGATCACGTCGTCCAGCGTCGAGGTCGCTTCGTCGATGACGAAATCGGCTGCCTCTTCCGCCGAGAGCCGTCCGCTCTCCACGCCCTGTATCGCCGTGTAGATGATGCCGTTGAGATCGCCGAACTGCGGGTTGTTGGGCAGAAACTTCGTGATCTCGAGCAGCTCGGTGGCGCGGGCCAGCGGCCATGCCTCGGCATAGCGCGGATCATCCAGCTGCTCCGGCCTGATGCCGATATGCGTCGTAGTGACGGCATGGTCGGTATTGAGGTCGGCCGCGGAGGCATGACCGAGAAGCCGTACGGCGAGGTCCGGGTCCGACACGTCGGCGGCGATGGCGTAGATGATCGGGTGCGTCAGGCTGCCCGGCTCGCCGCCCTTCTCCACCGCCGGCGCTGCCATCCAGCCCCAGTCGGCGAAGAACGCCTCCTCCTCCTGCGGCAGGCCGTAAGTCGGGAACGCGTAGGAGCCGAGATCCCAGATGCCGTACATCCAGAACACGCCCTTGTCGTTCGCATAGAAATCCGCGCGGATGGCGTCCCACTCCATCGAGGTGTTGTTGGCCGCGATCACGCCCATCTCGACGCCCCGTTCGAACCAGCCGAACGTGTCGGCGAGCTTTTCGCGCTCCAGGAGCAGGTTGCCGGTCTCCGCATCGACGAAGGTGTTGCCGTATGACTGGAACGGCATGATGTAGTCAGGACCCTTCGAGGGCCGATGAAGGACTCCGTACTCGGCACCGGTCTCGTCGACCACCTTCTTCGCTATGTCCAGAACCTCGTCCATGGTCAGGTCGCCGGACATGGCGCGCTCCGGCATCGCGTCGATGAACGCCTCGTCGTAGCCCGCCTCGCGCAGGAGCTTCTTGTTGTAGAAGAACATGCGCGCCTCGGCGTCCTGCGGGATGCCGTAGATGCCGTCGGGGCAACTCCCCGATTCCCACAGCGAGGGGAAGATCGTGCCGTAATGCTCCGGATACTTCTCAATGTACTCGTCGAGCTTGAGCACGAAGCCGTCCTGCTGGAAGGCGCATATCCACTCGTGCGCCTGGATGAACATGTCGGGGCCCTCCCCGATGCCGAAAACGCGCAACAGCTGCAGCGCGTCCTCGTCGAAGCCGGGCGCCGGGCTCTCGCGGATGACGACCTCGACGCGCTTGTCGGAGCCTTCGGCCGCCAGCTCCTCGTTCAGCCGCTCCGCAGCCTTCACGACGTTGCCCGCCCGCAGGGGCCCCGACGGATCGGCGCGGGACCACAGCTCGAAGGTGACGGTCTCCTGCGCCAGCGCGGGCGTGCTCAACAGCGCCGCGGTGACGAACGCGGCCGTTCCGGTCTTCCAATATCTCATGATGCTCTCCCTCTCCGCGACGTGTTCGCCACGCCGTTCTTAGCAATTGCAAAGCTGTGCAACACGATTATGAAGGCGTTTTGAGCGGGGGTCCAGTGGGGCATCGATGTCCACAGGCAATGGCAATGGCCGGCGTCGTTTCGTGAGCGCGCAGGACGTGGCGGAGCGCGCCGGCGTCTCGCGCTCCGCCGTCTCGCGCGCCTTCACGCCGGGCGCGAGCATCGCCCCGAAAACGCTCGCAAAGGTGCAGGCGGCGGCCGATGCGCTGGGCTACGAGGTGAACGACCTGGCGCGCGGGCTGCTCGCCCACCGCAGCCAGCTGGTGGGCCTGGTCACGTCGGACCCCAACGTTCCGTTCCGGGCGGAGATGATCGCCGCCCTCACCCGCGCCCTGATCGAGCGCGGCAATGTGCCGGCCGTCATCAGCATCGGACAGACGCCGGAAGACCTCGCCAATGCCAGCCGGCAGCTGGTGCGCTACCGGGCGGAGGCGACCGTGTTCCTTTCCGGCTCGCCGCCGGCGGGTCTGGTGGAGATGACCCGCCGCAACGGCCAGACGCTGATCCTCATCAATCGCGCCGAGACGGACCTCGACAGCGTGCGTTGCGACGACCAGGGCGGCGCGCGGCAGGCTTTCGCGGCGCTCAAGAAGGGCGGCGGCTCGCGCTTCTGCGTCGTGAACATGGAGAATCCGAGCGCCAGCCTGCTGGCGCGCGAAAGGGCCTTTGTCGAGATCGCCTCGAGGGCCGGAGCCGATGTCCTGGCGGTTCGCGCCGGCCATTCCGACTATGCCGGAGGGAGGGCTGCGGCACAGCAGATGCTCTCGGGAAGGCGGAGGCCGGACGCGGTGTTCTGCGTCAACGACCTCATGGCGTTCGGCGTGCTGGACCGGCTGCGCGAGGGCGGCGTGAGCGTGCCGGCCGACTCCTCCGTCATCGGCTTCGACGACGTGCCGATGGCGGCGTGGTCGTCGTACCGGCTGACGACGCTGCGGCAGGATCCGGAGCGCATCGCGCGCGAGGTCGTCGCCATACTCGACCGGCGCGAGGCCGATCCCGAGCTGCCCCCGAAGGCGGTCTCCTTCCCCGTCGATCTCGTCGTTCGCGAAACCGTCAGGGGGATCATGTAGGAGCTTCCGCTCCGTTCACCGCCGGCGCCTCCTGCACGCGCGCAACACCGCCGGCCGACCGACCCCGCCTTACCAAGCAACCCATCCCGAGCACGACCATGCCCTTCAGCTTCCTCGCCGCCGATGCCGGCCACGTCCATGTCTGCGGCCACCGCGGCTACAGCCTCCGCTATCCGGAGAACACCATTCCCGCCTTCCAGGCCGCCAAGGACTGGGGCGCCACCACGGTGGAGATCGACGCCATGCTGTCGAAGGACGGCGTGCCCGTCATCCTGCACGACCACACGGTGGACCGGACCACGGACGGCCACGGGTTTGCGGCGGACCTGACGCTCCACCAGATCAGGAGCCTCGACGCCGGCGCCCGCTTCGATCCGCGCTTCGCGGGGACGAGGGTGCCCACGCTGGAGGAAGCGCTGGACTGGGCCAAGCGCGAGGACATGGGGGTCGTGCTGGAGATCAAGGAGTACGAGCGGCCGGACGTCGCGGCCGAGCGGATCGTGGACCTGCTCGGCTCCACCGGGGCGGCGGAGCGCGTCATCGTCATCAGCTTCGACCACGTCGTGCTGAAGCGGCTCGGCGAAGCGCACAAGGGAATCCGGACCGAGGCGATCACGCATGCGCGGCATGCCGACCTCATCGGGGTGCTGAAGGCGTGCGGGGCAAGCTCGGTGTCGATCGAGCTCGACATGTTCCACCCCGACGACGGGCACGCGCTGCACGAGGCCGGCCTCTCCAACCGCGTGCACCTGCCGCTTCCGGAGAAGCTGATGTATCTGTGGCGCGGCGGGCGGGATATTGTCCCGCGCGTCATCGAATGGATCAGGGACGGCGCCATCGACACGATCTCCGGCGACGACGTGGCGTTCCTGAGGATGATCGCTGAGAAGGCCGGCAAGGCGAAGTGAGCGCGTCTCCCCTGCCCATCGACGAGCTCGACCGCCGCCTCGCGGCCGCGGAGGCGGTCGTGCGCGAAGCGGGCCGGGCCGCGAGCGAATACTTCGCCGGGCGCGAGCGCCTCGCGATCACCCGCAAGGGCGCGCAGGACCTCGTAAGCGAGGCCGACCGCCAGGTGGAGGAGCTTATCGTCTCGCGGCTCTCCGAGACCTTCCCGCAGGACGGCTTCCTCGGCGAGGAGGGCGGAACGCGCAATGCCGGCGCGGGCGCGATCTGGGTCATCGACCCGATCGACGGGACGCACAATTTCCTCACGGGCGTCCCCTTCTGGTGCCTGTCGATCGGCCTGGTTGCCGGCGAGAAGTCCGTGCTCGGCATCATCTACGATCCGCAGGCCGAAGAGCTGTTCTCTGCCCGCAGCGGCGGCGGCGCGTTCCTCAACGGCGCGCCGATCCGCGTCAGCCGCGAGACGGACATCGCGCGGGCGCGCATCTGCGTCGGGTTCAGCTACCGACGCACCGTGGCGGAACACGTGCGTGGGGTCGAGGCGCTGCTTGCGGCAGGCTGCG
>CAZMJQ010000142.1:0-7010 GCA_964566475.1 uncultured Propylenella sp.
CTTGACCAAGGCGCTCGCCAACGAGTGGGCTGCGTACGGGATCACAGTGAACGCCATCGCGCCGGGCTATGTCGCCACCGAGAACACCAAGGCGCTCCGCGCCGATGAGAGCCGCATGCGCGAGCTGCTGTCGCGCATCCCGGCCGGACGCTTCGCAGAACCCGACGAGATTGCCGGCGCCGCCGTATTCCTCGCTTCGCCTGCCGCCCGTTACATCAATGGCACGGTGATCAGCGTCGACGGGGGCTGGCTCTCGCGCTGACGGGCTCGTAACAAGGGCGCATGAGCGAGAGCGTCGACATACTCATCATCGGAGGCGGCATTTCCGGCGTGAGCCTGGCCGGGCGCCTTGCGCCGTATGCGCGCGTCGCTTTGGCCGAGACCGAGGATCATCTCGGCACGCAATCCACGGCCCGCTCCGCGGCGCTCTTCGGCGAGGCGCACGGCCCCGCGGAGGTGCGGCGGCTCTGCGGCATGAGCCGCTCGTTCTTTACGCGCCCGCCCGACGGCTTTTCCGATGCGCCGCTCTGCGGTCCGCGCAGGATCGTCGTCTATTGTGGCGAGAGCGACGTCGGCCGCCTCCGCACCGAGTTCGAGCTGGCGGGCACGACTGCCGCGCTGGAATGGCTGGAGGCCGGCGACGTGGCGGCGGCGTGTCCGCTCCTCGCTCCGGGCGTTGCGGCGGCCGGCTTCATGGAGCCCGATGCTTTCGACCTTGAGCCCCACACGCTGCTCCAGTCCTTCGCGCGTATCGTCCGGCGGAGCGGCGGAATGATCCTGACCGCAAGCCCGGTCGAGGCGATCGAGCGGCGCGGATCGGGGTGGCGCGCGAAGGCAGGGCCGCACGAGATCGCATGCGGCATCGTCGTCGACGCAGCCGGCGCCTGGGCCGATCGTGTCGCTGAGCTTGCCGGCGCGCGGCCCCTCGGCCTCACGCCCATGCGCCGCACGGCCGCAACGATGCCCGTGCCATCGGAGATGACGGCACGCCTTTCCGGGCACCCCGCGGCCATGCCGGTGGACGAGAGCTTCTACTTCAAGCCCGACGCCGGCGCGATCATGGTGAGCCTCTCCGAGGAGACGCCATCGGAGCCATGCGACGCCTATCCCGATGACATGGACGTGGCCCTGGCGCTGGAGCGTTTCCACGCCGCGACCGTCGTGCCGCGCGCCCGGCCGATAGCGACCTGGGCGGGCCTCAGGACATTCGCGCCCGACAGGCTGCCCGTCGTGGGCTTCGACGCCGAACGCGACGGCTTCTTCTGGTATGCGGGGCAGGGCGGCTCGGGCATAGAGATGTCGCCGGCGCTTTCGGCCATCGGGACGAAGGTGCTGTTGGGCAAGATCCTCGAAGGCCCGGAGGCGGAGCTGGCAGCGTCACTCGGCCCCGGCCGGCTCGCTCGATGAGCCCGCGGATGCGCCCCAGCTCTCCTTGATAGCGTCGCGTATGGCGTGCGCCACGACGTAGACGCTGGACTGGAAGGCGCTCTTGCGGGCCGGGTCCCTCAGATATGCCGTCAGCGCATCGCCGCATGCCTTCATCGCTCGCTCGACGCCGCTGCTCTCCACCATGGAGAGCTCACTCCAGTATAGCGCCCAGAAGCGGCTCTCCGCCTCGTCGAACTCGGGCGTGCCCGGCGTCAGCATGACGAGCCTGCCGAGCACCTCCGACGTCTCGAAATAGAGGTCGAGCTGCCGCGTCAGGAAGGGCTGCTGTGCCTCGAGCAGACGCGTCCGCGCGGCGCTCTCGGCGGCGTGGGCCGCCTGCTCCTGGGCGGACCGCTGCTGCTCGATGTAGACGAAGGCGCCCCACAGCCCGCCGCCCACCGCCGTCAGCACCGGCAGCACGTAGACCAGGTCCCGGATGATCGGCCGCGCTGGCGCTTCGCTCACCTGAACCTCGCGCAGTGTGGCCCGCCGCGTGGGCCTTCCGCATTATCATCATGCGGCGAAGCTGAACGTCAATCGAGATGGGTGAGCACCCGCCGGCATTTGCGGGCAGCGGCGCCTACCCCGCTTTCTTCAGCTCCGCCAGGTGCGGATACTTCTCGGTGAGCAGTGAGCCGAAATAGTAGGTCGGCTCGAAGGCCGGGTGGGCGCGGATGAGGTCGAGCCAGCGGGGGATGGCCGGGCGGTCCGCCCAGAGATAGCCAAGGTTGATGTCGTCCATGCGCACCACGTTCGGCATCATGGCGATATCGGCGAGCGTGATGTCACCGCCCATGAGCCACGGGCCGCCGCTCGCCGCGATCGCCTCGTCCATGCGCTTCACGGCGCGCGAGAGGCGGTCGATCGCGGACTTCATCTCCTCCTCGGGAAAGCCCGTGCGCCCCATCTTCAGCAGGAACTCCTTCCTCAGCGGCTTCGCTTCCGCCACGGCGAGGAACTCATCCTCGCTCATCGCCTGGAAGTACGGCAGGAAGGCGAGGTTGTAGGACGGCACGCGCACCGCGGGCGTCGGTACCTCGTCGATGAAGTGGATCAGCGAGCGCATGCGGGCCCTGGCGAGCGCGTCAGGCGGCGTGAAGCAGGCCGGCTCGGGAAACACCTCGTCGAGGTACTGGACGATGACGGCGGAATCGATGACCGAGTCGCCGCCGTGCACGAGGGTGGGAACGACGCCGTTCGGGTTTATCCTGAGATACTCGGGCTTCAGCTGATCGCCCGCGAAGAGGTCGAGCTTCATCTCCTCGAACGCGAGGTCCTTGGCGTTCAGCACGAAGCGCACACGCTGCGAGCAGGTCGATTGCGGCGCACCGTAAAGGACAAGCTCCGCCACAGCCGGCTAATCCCAGTTCAGGATGCGCGGCAGCTTCCGCTTTTGAGCCAGCGTGCCCACGATGCCGTTGGGGAAATACATGAGCGTCAGCACCATGATGAGCCCGGTGCCGAGGATGTTGATCGGGGTCGCGCCGAGAAACGCCACGCAGGCCTCGTTGAACGCGATGACCAGGATCGCCCCCACGATCGGCCCGGCGACGGTGCCCTTGCCGCCGAGGATGCACATCAGCACCATCTGCGCCGCGATGAGCAGGATCAGGAAAATGCTGGGGCGGATGTAGGTGAGGTATTCGCCCCACACCGCTCCGCACATCCCCACGAAGAACGCTGAGATGGCGAAGGCGAGGGACTTGTAGAGCTGCGTGTTGATGCCCGCGCTCTCCGCCTTCACCTCGTCCTGGCTGATCGCCCTGAGATGCAGGCCGAACTTGGAGTGCTTGATGCGGTAGGCCGCGTAGACGGTCGCGATCATGATCGCCAGGAAGGCGTAGTAGTAGGGTAGCTTGATCCACTGCGCCGACAGGTTGAGCTGCCCCAGCGTCACGCCGTTCGAGCCGCCGACGAAGGCCCAGTTGTCGAACAGGATGCGCGCCACCATCAGGAGCGCAATCGACGATATGATGAAGGTCGGTCCGCGCATCCTGAGCGTGATCATCCCGACGACGAGCCCGAAGGCAGCGGCGACGACCCCTGCCAGCGGCGCGGTGATGAGCGTGGAGATGCCGAGATAGGCGAGCAGCATCCCGGAGAAGTAGCCGCCGATGCAGAAGAACACGTTGTGACCGAGCGAGATGTAGCCCGTGAAGCCGCCGAGAATGTTCCAGCTCGACGCCATCGCCACGTACATCATCGTGTAGAGCAGCATGTGGAGGACGTAGTTGAAGCCGCCGGCGAACTGCGCGAGCGGAAAGACGAGGAGGAGGCCGATCAGCGTCAGCGGCAGCCATGTCGCGCGGTCGGCGCTGCGCGCCGCGGCGATCCCCCTGTTGTAGTCCTCGCGCGCCTTGAGGACGCCGCCGACGTCGAGGTCTGCAGACATGTCAGGCCTCCTCGGTCTTTTCGCCGAACAGGCCTTGCGGCCGGATCAGCAGGATGATGAAGAGAGCGAGGAAGAAGGTCAGGAGCGACCAGGTCGATCCGAAATAGGTCCCGACGAAAGCGGCGATGACAGAGAGGGTCAGCGCTGCCACGATGGCCCCGTGCAGCTTGCCCATGCCGCCGAGCACGACCAGCGACATGAGCACCGCGATCCACTCCCAGTGCTTGGCCGGGAAGAACTGCCACACGAAGCTGACCAGAGCTCCGGCCGCTCCGGCGAGCCCGATGCCGATGCCGAACGTGATCAGCGAGACGAACCCGACGTTTACGCCCATGAGCTGCGCGGCGGAACGGTTCTGCGTCGTGGCGCGGATCGCGTAGCCGAAGCGGGTGTAGCGCAGGAACAGGTAGAGCATGATGATGATGGCGATGGATATCAGGCCGGCGAAGAGCTGCCCTTTCGGGATGAAGATGTCGCCGAGAAAGTAGGATTGCGCGCCGTAGCTCGGTGTGGTTCCGCGCTGAGTGTTGGTAAACAGCGTCGACAGAAGGCCGTCGCCGCAGAGCGCCACGCCGAAGGTCAGAAGCACCGTCATCTCCGAATACTTGGCGCTCGCCGCCTCGCGCTCGAAGACGAGCTTGTAGAGCAGTAGGCCGACGCCGAAGAGCACGATGAATGCGATCGGCATGGAGACGATCGGATCGATCCTGAGCGGCTCCTGGAACAGCCAGTAGGCGACGAAGGCGCCGCCTATGATCATGATCGGGTGGGCCAAATTGACGATGCGCATGACGCCGAAGATGAGCGTCAGGCCCGACGCCATCAGCGCATAGACCCCGCCGAGCGCCAGGCCGAGGATAAGAATCTGGATGAATTGGCTCATCGGTTCCTTCCTCAGGCAGCCGCGGCGGCCTTGCCGAGATAGAGCTCCTGGATGCGCGGGTCGCCGAGGATTTCGGCGGCAGGGCCGTCGAAGAGCGTGCGCCCGAGATCGAGCACCGCGCCCCACTTGGCGTGCTTCAGCCCCATGATCGCGTTCTGCTCGACGAACACCACCGTCATGCCGCGGTCGCACAGCATGTCGACGATCTCGAACATCTGCCGGACGATGCGCGGCGCCAGCCCGAGCGACGGCTCGTCGAGCATGACGATGTCCGGCTTCACGATCTGCGTGCGCGCCATGGAGAGCATCTGCTGCTCTCCGCCGGAGAGCGTGCCGGCATTCTGCCCGGCGCGCTGGCGCAGGATGGGGAACTGGTTCAGCACATCCTCCGTGCGCTCCTCCAGCTCGGCACGGTCGGTCAGGATATAGCCGCCCATCCTGAGGTTCTCGCGCACCGTCATCTTGGGGAACAGGGCGCGCTCCTGCGGCACGAAGCCGATGCCCTTGCGCAGGATCTGGTCGGGGCGCAGACCGTCGATGCGCTCGCCCTTGAACAGGATCTCGCCCTTGCGCAGCGGCAGCAGGCCGGCGATCGCCTTGAGCAGCGTCGACTTGCCGGCGCCGTTCGGGCCGATCATGCACTGCGACTGGCCCTGCCGCACCGTCAGCGAAGCGTCCTGCAGGATGTCGGGCCCGCGGCCGTAGCCGGCGACGACGTTGTGAACCTCCAGCAGCTCAGGCATGGCCGGCTCCGGCGGTTGCGCTGTCGCCCTGATCGGTGCCGCCAAGGTAGGCCTCCAGAACGTCCGGGTTCGTCTGCACCTCGCCCGGCGTCCCTTCCGCGATCACCTGGCCGAAGGCCATCACCACGACCTTCTGCGACAGGGTCATCACGACATCCATGTTGTGCTCCACGATGAACACCGTCAGCCCGCTCTCGTTGAGCTTGCGGATACGGTCGACGATCTCCGCCAGCAGGCGCGGATTGACGCCGCCTGCCGGTTCGTCGAGCAGGATGATCTTCGGATCGGACATGAGCAGTCCGCCGAAGTCCATCAGCTTCTTCTGGCCGTAGGAAAGGCTGCGCGTCTCCTCGTAGGCGAGCCGCGTGATCCCCAGGAAATCGAGGATCTCAAGCGCCTTCTTCTGTTCCGCGGGGGTGATCGCCGCGCCGAAGAGGCCGCGCCAGTGTCGGACGCGCGACTGCACGACGAGATTCTCCAGCACGGTCAGGTCTTCCAGGTTGCGGCTGATCTGGAATGTCCGGCTCAGGCCGCGGCGCGTCACCTGATGGGGTCGCAGGTGGTCGATTCGCTCGCCCTCCAGCCAAACCTCGCCCGAGGTGGGAGGGATCGTCTTGGAGATGCAGTTGAAGGCGGTCGTCTTTCCCGCGCCGTTGGGCCCGATCAGCGCCGTGATCGAGCCGGCCTCGACCTTGAACGTGCAGTCGTCGACCGCCCGGATGCCGCCGAAATGCTTGCACAGGCCGCGGACCTCAAGCATGGCGCAATCGGGGCCCGGCACTTTGGCGCTGCCGCGCGAAGAGGCGCTTCCTCAAGGTCTTCCTCCCTGCCGCTTTCTGCGGTCATCGTTGCGCAAACGTTTGCACGACTATTGCGCGTCCCGTGCCCGGTCAAGCGGAAACTCGGAACCGGCGCGACCGTAGTGACTTTGCAGGAGATCGACAGAGGCCTCAAGGCGCCGAACGCGTAAGCAGTGGTTATCCTCCGGCTTCCGGCGAGCCATGCGCAGGCTGATCTGCCCGTATCGTGGTGCGGTCAGCCGAGCGCGTTGCCGAAACGCCATTTCCCGCGTTGCCCATTCCTGGGATTGCGAGAACTCGTTAGGAGGCCCGCATGCGTCTACGTCTGGTGCTCAATCGCAATGCCGGCACGCTGCGGAGCGGCAATCCGGAGGTCATTGCCGAGGAACTGGCCGACATCTTCCGCGCACACCGTCACGAGGTGAGCCTGGACCTGCTCCATGGTCGGGATGCGGTTGCGGCGGTGGCGCAAATCTGCCGTGAGAAGGCCTGCGATGCCGTTATCGTCGGCGGCGGCGACGGGACCATATCGGCCGCTGCCGCGGCAGCGGCGAAGAACGGGCACCTGCTTGGCATACTGCCGCTCGGGACGATGAACCTGTTCGCGCGGTCGCTCGGCATTCCGCTGCGTCCCGCCGATGCCGCCGAGGCCCTTGCGACCGGGGAGAGGGTCGATGTGGACATCGGTGAAGTCAACGGCCGCTATTTCACCCACCACGTGACGCTCGGGCTGCACCCGCGCATGATCCGCATGCGAGAGAAGC
>CAZMJQ010000143.1:0-3216 GCA_964566475.1 uncultured Propylenella sp.
CGGCCGCAGATGGTCGCCGGCGGGCAGGCCAACATGGTGATCTCCGGTCCGGCCGACGAGTTGAAGCGCTGCCGGCCGCTCTTCGACGCAATTGCCAGAACCGTCTTCGAGGCGGGTGACGACGCGGTCGCCGCCACCATCATCAAGATCACGCACAACTTCGTGCTGGGATGCGCGATCGAAGCGCTCGGCGAAGGCATGTCGCTGGTGCGCAAGCACGCCGTCGCCCCGCAGGTGCTGCACGACGTCCTGACCGGCGGCATGTTCGCCAGCTCCGCCTACCAGATCTACGGCAAGATGATCGCCGACGAGGCCTATCTCCCCGCCGGCCAGCGCGCCGTTCTTGGCCTGAAGGACGCCAACCTGGCGCTCGCCGCCGCCGAAGCGGTCTCCGTGCCGCTGCCGAGCGGCAACGTCTGGCGCGACCGGCTGATCGGCGCCGTGGCGCACGGCGAGGGCGACCACGACTGGGGCGTCATGGCGAAGGACCAGGCGCGGGCAAGCGGGCTTTCGTGAGCTGGCCAAAACTGGTGTCATCCTCGGGCGACCCTCGGGCTTGACCCGAGGGGAGACCCGACGACCCAGGGGCGACGACAACGGACAGGCGAGATGGCAAACGGCCGAAGCAAGTAACCCCTGGGTCCTCGGATCGCGCTCCGCGCGTCCGAGGATGACGCTCGGAGAGAGGCTCGTCTGTCCGGAGGCGGCACCCGGACCTCTCCGTCTGTTCCGTCCCGCCTTGCGCTCCGCCCCGCCCCTCGCCTACACGCTCCGTCATGCTTCAGATCAGCGACCTCACGCTCCGGATCGCCGGGCGCCCCCTCATCGAGGGCGCCGGCCTGACGCTGCCGGCCGGCGCCAAGGCCGGTTTCGTCGGCCGCAACGGCGCCGGCAAGACCACGCTGTTCCGCGCCATCGTGGGGGACATCGCGCCCGACGCCGGCACCATCTCCCTGCCCAGGAACACCCGCGTCGGGCGTGTCGAGCAGGAGGCGCCGAGCGGGCCGCAGACCCTGATCGAGACCGTGCTCGCCGGCGACCGCGAGCGGTCCCGGCTGCTGGCCGAGGCGGAGCGCGCCTTCGATCCGCATCGGATCGCCGAGATCCACATGCGGCTCGCCGACATCGACGCGCATACCGCGGAAGCCCGCGCCGCGCGCATCCTCGCCGGGCTCGGCTTCGACGCGGAGGCGCAGGCGCGGCCATGCTCGGAGTTCTCCGGCGGCTGGCGCATGCGCGTGGCGCTCGCCGGCCTGCTCTTTGCCGAGCCCGACCTGCTGCTCCTCGACGAGCCGACCAACTATCTCGACCTGGAAGGCACGCTGTGGCTGGAGCGCTACCTCTCACGCTACCCGCACACGGTCGTCGTGATCAGCCACGACCGCGATCTCCTCAACAGCGCCGTGGACTGCATCATCCACCTCAGCGAGAAGCGGCTCACACTGTGGCGCGGCGGCTACGATTCCTTCGAGCGGCAGTACCGCGAGAAACGCATCCTGGCGGAGGCGCAGCGCCGGAAGCAGGAGGCCGAGCGCAAGCACATGCAGGCCTATGTCGACCGCTTCCGCTACAAGGCGACGAAGGCCCGGCAGGCGCAGTCGCGGCTGAAGGCGATCGCGAAGCTGCAGCCGATCGCCGAGATCGCGGAGGAGAACGTCGTCCCGTTCCGCTTCCCCGAACCGGCGCGGGCGCTGTCGCCGCCCATCATCCGCATGGAGGGCGTATCGGTCGGCTACGAGCCGGGCAAGCCGGTGCTCTCCAGGCTCGACCTGCGCATCGACGAGGACGACCGCATCGCGCTGCTCGGCAAGAACGGCAACGGAAAGTCGACCTTCGCCAAGCTTGTCGCTGAGACGCTCAAGCCGGAAACCGGCGCGATCACGCGCGCGCCGAAACTGACTGCCGGCTTCTTCGCGCAGCACCAGCTCGATTCGCTGAGCCCCGGGCGCTCGGCGCTGGCGCACGTCCGCGCCCTCATGCCCGACGCCCCTGAGCCGCGCGTGCGTGCGCGTGTGGCGCAGATGGGGCTCGCCACGGAGAAGATGGACACGGTCGCCGAGAAGCTTTCCGGCGGCGAGAAGGCGCGCCTCGCCATGGGCATCGCCGCTTTCAACGCCCCTCACCTCCTGATCCTCGACGAGCCGACCAACCATTTCGACATCGATAGCCGCGAGGCGCTGGTCCGCGCGCTCAACGACTATTCCGGCGCGGTGATCCTCATCACGCACGACCGCCACCTGATCGAGGCGTGCGCCGACCGGCTGTGGCTCGTGGCGAACGGCACAGTGACGCCCTACGACGGCGACATCGAGGACTATCGCCGCATGATCCTCGGCCGCTCCGACGGCGTGGCGCCCGCCGAGGAGAGCCGCGTCCCCGGTGAGAGAGAGCAGCAGGCAGCGGTCTCGCAGAAGGAGGCGCGCCGCGAGGCCGCCCAGCGCCGCGAGGCCCTGGCGCCGCTCCGCAACAAGATCAAGAAAAAGGAGGAATTGATCGAGCGCCTCCGCAAGGAGATCGAGGCACTGGATGGCCAGCTCGCCGATCCGGGTCTTTACCAGTCCGACCCCGACCGGGCCTCGGTGCTGGCGCGCGAGCGCGCCGCGCGGGTGCATGTCTTCGCCCGCGCCGAATCCGACTGGCTCGACCTGTCGGAAGAGCTGGAAGCGGCGCAGGCGGACGAGACGATCGCCTGACCGCTTGGTCTCGACGACGCGCGCCGATACCGGCTGAACGGACCCGATGACCCCTTCACGCAAGAAGTGACTTGATGGTCATCGTATTAGCGTTAACATGAGAGCGCGGCGCCGGGCGGGGAGGCGCGCTGGTCGACCGATCGCACGATGCCGCCGCCTGAGACAGGCGAATGAAGCGTCCGCCCGTGGTCAATGCGATCGACGTCGGCGGACATGCGGGGTTGAAGGAGGAAACTCGATGAATTTCAGGCAATTGACTGCTGCGTTCATTTGTGCGGCGGCGTTTTCGCTGACCGCCTTCGGCGCGCAGCCAGCGGACTTTTCGAACCCGGACGAAGGCGACTTCGTGCTGAAGGACTTTCAGTTCCACGACGGCACGACGATGGACCTGAACGTCCGCTACTACACGGTCGGCGACCCGGCGAACGAGGCCGTGGTGCTGCTGCACGGCACCACCGGCACCGGCAAGAGCATGATGGGCCCGAACTTCGCCGATGCGCTCTACGGCCCGGGCCAGCCGCTC
>CAZMJQ010000144.1:0-17495 GCA_964566475.1 uncultured Propylenella sp.
ACTGGGGCACGTCGGCCGCAAAGGCAGCGGACGCAAGCATGGTCGAAGCAGCGAGTACAGCAAGGCGCTTGCTCATGAAAGGCCTCCTCCTGTGATGATGATTTTACGTGATGTCTTGCCCCTCTTGCGCCCGGACCGGGCACCCCTCACCGAAGAATAATAACGAGCTTTGCGGCATTTTGGTTGCAGCCTTCATGACGAAAACTGCGGATTGCCTTGGCGGGAGTCCGGGCTGCCGGTAGCATCGGGTTCGACTTGAGACCGGGGGCACGCATGGAAGCTGTACTGGGAATCATCGGCGGCTCGGGGCTTTACGACCTCCCAGGGCTTGAGAACGCCGAGTGGCGGCGGATCGAGGGCCCGTGGGGCGAGCCGTCCGATGACCTCCTCTTCGCCGAGCTGGACGGGCACAGGCTCCGCTTCCTGCCCCGGCACGGACGCGGCCACCGCTTTTCCCCCACCCGCATCAACTACCGCGCCAACATCGACGCGCTGAAGCGGGCCGGCGTGACCGACATCGTGTCGGTCTCGGCGGTCGGCTCGCTCAAGGAGGAGCTTGAGCCGGGGCGCTTCGTCATCGTCGACCAGTTCATCGACCGCACCTTCGCACGCGAGAAGAGCTTTTTCGGCGAGGGCGTCACGGCGCACGTCTCCATGGCGCATCCGATCAGCCCGCTCCTGGCGGAGCGGATCGTGCGCGCCGGCGAGGCCGAAGGCATCGACTGCCGTCGCGGCGGCACCTACATCGTCATGGAGGGGCCGCAGTTCTCCACGCTGGCGGAGAGCATGCTCTACCGCTCCTGGGGCTGCGACGTGATCGGCATGACCAACATGCCGGAGGCCAAGCTGGCGCGCGAGGCGGAGATCTCCTACGCCACCATCGCCATGGTCACCGACTACGATTGCTGGCACGAGGTGCACGGCCATGTCGACGTGCAGTCCGTTCTGAAGGTCATGCACGACAACCGCGAGCACGTGCAGAGCCTGCTCCTCAGGCTCATCCGCGACTTTCCGGCCGAGCACGAGCCGTGCCCGGTCGGCTCCGACAAGGCGCTCGACTTCGCAATCATGACGGCTCCCGAGAAGCGCGACCCGGCGCTCCTGAAGAAGCTCGACGCCGTGGCGGGGCGCGTACTGGGCTAAACGGTGCCGCGCCCGCAATGGAATGAGACGGCGTGCTTTTCAGGGCATTCGCCACGCGATAGGAATGCCGGGTTTGCGGCCTGAAGGGGCGCGGGGGAGGGAGTTTGGGCATGGCGTCGCTGGCGTTGGATCTGGAAGCTGCGATACGCACCATTCCCGACTACCCGAAGGAGGGCATCCTCTTTCGCGACATCACGACCCTGCTCGGCGACCCGCGCGCCTTCCGCCGCGCGGTCGACGAGCTGGTCCACCCCTGGGCCGGGTCGAAGGTCGACAAGGTCGCCGGCATCGAAGCGCGGGGCTTCATCATCGGCGGCGCCGTGGCGCATCAGCTCTCCGCCGGGTTCGTGCCGATCCGCAAGCGCGGCAAGCTGCCGTACGAGACCGTGCGCGTCGCCTACTCGCTTGAATACGGGCTCGACGAGATGGAGATGCACAAGGACGGCATACGCGCCGGCGAGAAGACCATCCTCGTGGACGACCTCATCGCCACGGGCGGCACGGCCGAGGCTGCGGTGAAGCTTCTGAAGGAGATCGGGGCCGACGTTGTGGCCGCCGTCTTCATCGTCGACCTCCCCGACCTCGGCGGGAAGAAGAAGATCGAGGCGCTCGGCGTGCCGGTGAGGACGCTGGTGGAATTTCCGGGGCACTGACCGGCTGAACGCGCCCTTGGCTTTCGGCCGCGGACGTCACTCGACAGTCGCCTGCCGCCTCACATCCGCGCCGCTTGCTGAGGCTTTGGGTGCTTCTTCATCGGGCTCCGGCCACCGGTTGCCGGAGGGGAAGGGGCCGCTGGTGCCGACCGACACGATGAACTGTGCGGCCTGGTCCGCCGTCCAGTCGAGGGAGGTCAGGTCGTCGATCTCTGCGACGACGATGAACCCCGATGTCGGGTTCGGCGCGGTGGGGACGAAAACCGCGGCCAGCCTGCGGCCGGCGGAGTCGGTGAAGGTGCGGGTGATGAAGCCGACGGCCCTGGTGACCTCGGAAGGGAACCGCACGAGCACCACGCGCTGCCCCTCCGGGAAGGGCTGTTGCAGCACCTCGATCATGCGGCGGACGGCCCCGTAGAGCACGCGTATGCCCGGGATGCGCTCCATGATCCGGTCGAACAGGCCGATGATCCGGCGGCCGGCCACGAAGCTGGCGAGCGCGCCGAGCAGGTAGAGCCCGACCAGCATGATCACCAGCGCCATGGACGACTGGAACCAGTACTCGCGCAGGATGCCCGCCGTGTCGGGCGAATAGCGGCGTATCCATGCCGCTGCGGCGAGGACGGCGGGACGGCCGAGCCATACGAGGAAGTTCACGACCAGCGACGCGATCCAGATCGTCACCGCGATCGGGATCATCGCCAGAATGCCGGCGATGATGTTCCGCCTGACGCGATCGAGTGCCGGGCCGACCATGGCAGCCTGCGGGTTAATAGGCCCGCCCGCGTCCCGGATGAGGCCAGGACGTAGGCATCATTGCATTTCCAGAGCGACCGTCTCGCGCCGCTCGACGAAGACGTGCGCGGTGAAGGAGATCGCCTCCTCTCCCGACTGGTTGCGCCCCACCGTCCGCATGGAGACGAGCCCCCAACCCGGCCGCGAGCGGCTCTCCCTGGCTGCCACCACCTCGCTTTCGTAAGTGATGGTGTCGCCGGCATAGACCGGCCGCAGCCATTTCAGCTGGTCGAAGCCGGGCGAGGGCCCGACCTTCGCCGGGGGCGCGCCGGCCGCGTGCATCCGCCGGGCCTCGTCCTGCATGCCGCGCACGTTGAGGCGCATCCAGACGGCGAGCGTGTGCCAGCCCGACGCGCACAGCCGGCCGAAATGGCTATTCGCCGCCGCGTCCTCGTCGGTGTGGAAGGGCTGCGGGTCGTAGGCGCTGGCGAAGCGCTTGATCTCGTCCGCGGTGAAGGTGTGCGTGCCGATCTGACGGCGCTCGCCGACCTCGAATTCCTCGAAGAACCTCATGGGCGGCGCCCGAACATGATCGGGTTCTCCGTGACCAGCACCGGCTCGCCGCGCGCGTTCTGAACCTCGTGGCGGAAATGGACGAAGCCGAGGTCGGAGCGGCTCTTCGAGGCGCGCGTCGATGTGACGACGGAGCGGCCGGAAAGCACGTCGCCGGGGCGCACCGGCCGCAGCCATTTGAGGCTGTCGACGCCGGGCGAGCCCATGCAGGTGCTGTCGATGATGAACGCGTCGTGCATCATGCGCATGAACATGGCGCAGGTGTGCCAGCCGGACGCCGCCAGCCCGCCGAGCATCGTCCCGGCGGCGGCCGCCTCGTCGAGGTGGAACGGCTGCGGGTCGAACTCGGCCGCAAACGCGATGATCTCGGCGCGGGTCACCTCATGCGGCCCGAAGGGCAGCTCCTGGCCTGGCTCGAAATCCTCGAAATAGCGCATGTCAGCCCATACGATCGTCGGATGCGGAAACGGAATAGGCAGCTTGCTCCCTGCTGGCAAGCGACACGCGGCGCGCTCAGCCCTTGCTCGTGGCCCAGGCGAGGAAGCTGTCGTACTGCCGCTTGGGCGCCAGCCGCTTGAAGAGGCTCATGCCGTACGTGGGGTAGGTGACGAAATATTGCGGTCGGGGGTTGCGGCTCTCGCAGGCCTTGACGAGCGCGGCGAGCACCGCCTCCGGCCCGAGCTCCCCGTAGGTGACGCCGCCCCGCTCCATGGAGCGCAGCCGATAGCCGTAGTACTTCGCGTGCACGGAGCTCTCGATGTCGATATTGGCGCGCGCCTTCGCCACGGCGTTCTTCATGAAATTGGTGCGGATCGGGCCCGGCTCGATCGCCGAGACGTAAATGCCGCTGCCGCGAAGCTCGATGCGCAGCGTGTCGGCGTAGACCTCGATCGCGTGCTTGGTGCAGGCGTACGGCCCGCGGAAGCCCATGGTGATGAGCCCCATCACCGAGGAGCACATCACGATGCGTCCGCTGCCCTGGCGGCGCATCGCTGGGATGACGCGCCGGGTGAGATCGTGCCAGCCGAAGAAGTTCGCCTCGAACTGCGCGCGCAGCACGTCGGTCGGCACGTCCTCAAGCGCGCCGGGCTGTGCGAAGGCGCCGTTGTTGAAGAGCGCGTCGAGCCGTCCGCCGGTGGCGGAGAGGACGGCATCCGCGGCGGCGGCGATGGAGTCCTCCTCCTCGTAGTCGAGATAGAGCGCCGTGACGCCGGCGGCCTGGAGCGCGGCGATGTCCTGCGGCCTGCGGGCGGTGGCGAAGACCTGCCAGCCGCGCGCCTGCATGCCGAGCGCGGCGCAATGGCCGATGCCCGTCGAGCACCCGGTGATGAGGATCGTTCGCGCCATGCTCCGCCGTCCCCTTGTCCTGCGCCGGCTCGCCGCCGGCTTTCGCCGGTCCGACCTCTATGGCAGATAGCCGGCGGTCGAAAGCCCCGTCCATCCCGGCCCGCGGGGTGAAGGGAGCGCGCGTTGCCCGAGACGCTGAACGTCGTCGTGTCGATCTTCGGGCTGATCGGGCTTGGCTACGTCGCCGCCCGCACCCGGCTCCTTTCGGCGGACGTGGGGGACCGGCTGGCCGAATTCGTTTTCACGCTGCCCATCCCGATCCTCGTGTTCGACACGCTGGCGCGCGCCGACCTGCACGGCGTCTCGCCCTGGCGCATCTGGGCGGCGTATTTCGTCCCCTTCGCGATCGTATGGGTGCTGTCGCACCTGATGGCGGTGCGCGTCTTCGGCCGCGACGGCCGCGCGGGGATCGTGGCGGGCGGCTCGGCCGCCTACGGCAATACCCTGCTGATCGGCATACCGCTCGTGCAGACGGCTTACGGCGAGAGCGGCGTCGTCATCCTCCTCGTCGTCATTCTCGTGCACCTGCCGGTCCTGATGGTGATAAGCGTCGTCCTCAACGAACGGGCCCTCGCCGCCGAGGGCACTGCCGGTCGGCCGGCGGGCGGCGAGGCCTGGCGCCGGCTCGGGCTGTCGCTCGTGACGCATCCGATCATGATCGCGATGGCGCTCGGCATCCTCTGGCGCCTCACCGGGCTCGCGATTCCGCGCGTCGCCGCCGCGATCGTCGACCCGCTGGCCCGCTCCGCCGGGCCACTGGCGCTCTTCGCCTCCGGCATGGCGCTGGTGAACTACGGCATGGCGCGGCAGGTCCGGCCGGCCTTCGCGATCTCAGCGCTGAAGCTCGTCCTCTTGCCGGGGCTGGTGCTCGCTGCGGCCTGGGCGCTCGGGCTCTCGCCGCTCGGCATCGCCGCGATCACGCTGGCGGCCGCCTGCCCGACCGGGGTCAACGCGCCGCTCATCGCGCTCCGGCTCGGCACCGGCCAGGCGCTTTCCTCCAACGTGCTCCTGATCTCCACCGCCGGCGGCGTGCTCACGGTCACCCTTTGGCTCGTCGCCCTCCGGGAGCTGCTGACCTAGAGCGAGCGCTTGCAGATCGTCTGCGAGCCGCAACGCCGCTTGAGCGACTGATCCGCTATCTGCGCGAGCGCACGAGGTGAAAAAGGCGGGCGGGCACCTTCCACGGCAATATGCCGCGGGCTAAGCTTCCGGCCGCAGCCCCGGCTGCGTGTCTCTCGGCCGGAGAGGATCAGACGCACATGCGACTCCTCCATGCACTTTCACTGCTCCTCGCTCTGGTCTTCTGCGGCATCGGCCCGGCCGGCGCTGCCGGCCGGGTGGCGCTCGTCATCGGCAACGGCGCATACGAGCAGGCTGGACGGCTGGCCAATCCGGTGCGCGACGCCGAAGCCATGGCGGTGGTGCTGGAGACGCTCGGCTTCGACGTGGTCCTCAGGACGGACGTCGACCGCCGCGGCGCCGACCAGGCGATGGACGAGTTCATCCGCGCCGCCGACGGCGCCGAGCTCGCGCTGTTCTATTTCGCTGGCCACGGCATCCAGATCGGCGGCGAGAACTTCATCCTGCCGACCGACGTTTCCGCTGAGAGCGAGTGGTCGCTGCGCTCCAGCGCCATTGAGGCGCAGCGTGTCGTGTCCGAGATGGAGCGGCTGGCCGGCGTCAGCATCGCCATCCTCGACGCGTGCCGGGACAATCCGCTGGTCGACGCCATCGCGTCGACGAGTCGGTCCGTGGGGGCAAGCCGCGGGCTGGGGCGCATGCGGCTCACCGGGCGCGGGGCGATCATCGCGTTTGCGGCTGCTGCCGGCGACACCGCCGCCGACGGCAGCGGCGAGCACAGTCCCTTCACCGCGGCGCTCTTGAAGGAGATCGGCGAGCCGAACGTGGAGGTCGGCCTGATGTTCCGGCGTGTCGCGCGCCGCGTGCGTGACGAGACCAGGGGCGAGCAGCAGCCGGAGTTGCTGGTGCGGCTGGTCGACGAGGTCTACCTGAACGGCACAGCGCCGCCGGTGACGGTGGCGGCGGCCAAGCCGGTCGGCGTCCAACCGGCGACTGCATCCGCCGACGAAACGAGCGCCGCTGTCGAGGCAAAGGCCCAGGCGCAGGCCGCCGATGCGACGAGCGGCACAGATACGGTCGTAGATGCCCTGCCGGAAGAGGAAACGGCAGCGGCCGACGGCAACCGCCGGTCTCCCGCGCCCGGTCGTATCGCATCGTATGACACGCGCTTCTTCGGCGACCGTGTCATCCATATGCCGGCGTGGGTCGCCGGCGTCGATGTCCCTGCGCCGCTCGGCTGGCAATCTCATGCGCCGGCGGCTCTTGGCGAAGCGGCCGGCAACGATAGCTTTGCCTATGCCCGGCCCGTCCCGCTCGCGGCAGCCGTTGAGACGCGGATCACGCCGCGCGGCGACTACGACTGGTTCAAGGTTGAGGTGCCGACCGCCGGAGAGCTCCGCATCGATGTCGATCCGGCTCCGGCGGAGCTCGACCTCTATGCCCGGATACTGAATGCCGACAATGAAGTGACGGCAGGGTGGCAGGGCGCCGCCGCAGCGGGTCACTCGCTCGGCGTCAGCTACGAGCTGCCGGGACCCGGCGCCTACTGGATCCAGCTCGGCGACGGCAACAACAACGCGGAGAGCAGCACGTCCTTTGTGACGTACATCGATTTCACTGCAGCCGACGATCCGCTGGAGCCGAACGATACGATCGGCGCCGCCGCCCCTATTCCTGCAACGACCACCTTCTGGCCGACGATCTATCCGCGCGGAGACATCGACTGGTACAAGATATGGGTGCCGGAGCCGGGACTGCTGCAGCTCACCGCCTCCAACGTCGACGACAAGCTCGACATCTACATGCGCGTGCTCGACCTGAACGAGGGCACCGTCATGGGCTGGGTGGGTCCAGCTCGCCAGGGAGGCGATACCGTGGCCGATGCCGAACTGTCGGCGCCGGGCACCTACCTCATCCAGGTTTCCGACGGCAACAACGACGCTTCGTCCGTGGAGCCGTTCAAATTCGAGGCTGCGTTTCGACCGGTGAGCGATCCCGCCGAGCCCAACAACAGCGTCAGCGAGGCGGTCATCGTGCCACCGACGAGCGAGTGGAAGGCTGCGATCTTTCCGCGCGGCGACACCGACTGGCTGGCGATCGATGTCGATCACCCGGGCGAGCTGACGCTATGGGCGAGCAATTCTCCGGAAGAGCTCGACATCCATTTCCGCGTGCAGACCGCCGACGCGAAGGATGTGCTCGGATGGACGGGCCCGGCGCGGCAGGGAGGCGATGTCGTGGGGGTCGCCGATCTGCCTGCACCCGGGCGCTACTTCATCAACGTCGTGGACGGCAACAACAACGCCTCCAGCCCGGAGCTTTTCGACCTGTCGCTCACCTACATCGCCCAGCCCGACCAGTACGAGCCCAACAACGGCCCGGCCGAAGCCGCGCCGCTGACGCTCGGCGGACAGATCGCCTTCAACATTCTGCCGCGTGGCGACAACGATTGGTTCCGTTTCGAGGTGCCTTCGGCCGGCGAGCTGGCGGTGGTCATTGAGGAGGTCGCCGACAACCTGGACATCTACTTCCAAGTCTTCAACGCGGATCGGAAGGCGATCCTCGGCTGGACGGGACCGCCACGCGAAGGAGCCGTCACGGAGGGAATTGCCGACCTGCCGGCGCCGGGCATCTACTACCTGCAAATCGCCGACGGAAACAACAATGCCCGGTCCATCAAGCATGCGACGCTGAGCACTGCCTTTACCCCCATCGCGGAGTCGAGTGAGCCGAACGACAGCTTTAGCCAGGCCGCGCCGATCGAGCTGGGCGTGCCCTACCTCGCCACGATCCTGCCGCGCGGCGACCAGGACTGGTACCTGCTCAAGGCGCCGCGCGCCGGAAGCTTCGTCGTCACCGTCGACGAGGTGGACGAGAATCTGGACATCTACGTCAGGCTGCACGATGCGGAAGGCCAGGGCGGCAGCTGGTACGGTCCGCCGCGCGAGGGAGCGGTGACCGAGGCCGAGATCGCCGTGCCGGCTCCGGGCTATTACCGGCTTCTGGTCGCCGACGGCAACAACAACGCCCGCTCGGCGAAGCCGTACCGTCTCGTGGTCGACTTCAACTAGCGGTGAGGATCGTCCGTCGAGCCCGCGGGTAAGGGCTCGGAAGCCGGCACGGGGGTCTTGCACGCTCCGGCCAAAACCCCGAAGGTCGCGCCGCCCGATCGGCGACGGCAATTGGATGCTCGAAGATTCGATGTGATCCTAAAGGAGGGAAATGTGGGGAGATTGAAAGGCGTAACGCTTTCGCTGCTTGTAGTCATGTTGTCCGGGACCGCGCTGGCGACCGACGACGCGGTGGAGACCCGCAAGAAGCTCATGCTGGGCAACGCCGCCGCCGCCGGAGCGGCAGTCGCGATGCTGCGAGGGGACACGCCCTTCAGTCCCGCCGTGGCGAACGCCGTCTTTGCGACCATGAACGCCACCGCCTATGCCTACGGCGACTACTTCCCCGAAGGATCCGATACGGGCGACACGGAAGCGGCCCCGGCGATCTGGGAGGACATGGAAGGATTCCAGGCCGCCGTCGCAAAGTTCCGGGGTGACGCGGAAACGGCCGTCGCTGCGAAGCCGGAGACCCTTGAGGCCTTCCAGCCCGTCTTCGCCTCGGTGGCGCAGAACTGCAACTCCTGCCACGAGAATTACCGGATCGAGAAGTGATCCGGGACCGTCGCGGCGGCGGTGAGCGCCGCAGCCGGCCTGAAACAAGCATCGCGCCGCCGCCCCAAGAGGGCGGCGGTGTCGCTTGTGGCGCCGCGATTACCGGATGACGTATGCCGCTTCGCCGCGCGCCAGGGTCGCCGCGGCGGCGGGCTGGTAGAGCGCCTCCTCGCTGCCGGCCGGATAGGTGACGGTGCGGTTCAGCTCGCGGCTTATGGCGGAGACATAGGCCTCGGGCGAGGGGATCGGCGCGAGATCGAGATATTGGTCCGTCACCTTGCTGATCGCGACGCGCGGGTCGATCACGAGCGCCACGATGCGTCCCGAGCCGCGCGCGTCCGGCACGAGCCGGAAGGTGTCCTCGTCGCCCGGCAGGAAGCGCGTCTCGCCGCCGTCGATCGACAACCGCGTGCCGGCCCTGAGCGACGGGCTGTTGGGAAAGAGCTGCACCGTCGTGCCGTCGTCGCGGACGTCGAGAATGACGAAATGTCCGGAATGCGCGCTGTCGACCCTGATGCGGAGCGGGTCGCCATAATTGAGCGAGCTGCCTCCGGTCAGCGAGACCGAAACGCCGCCGGCAACCGCATAGCCCTGCTCGGGCAGCTCGTCGCTGGAGGCGATCGACGCGCCGTAGGGTTGTTCCGGCCGGGGCGCCGCATACTCCGCGAACACCTCGCCGTCATAGCCTTCCCAGGCCTCCAGCGTCGGCGTCACTCCGCCCGGACCGCATCCGAACTTGGTGCAGTACTCTTCCGACTCGGCGCGCAGGAAGGCGAGCAGCTCCGCCGCGGATACGCGTCCATTGCCGTTGAGGTCGGCGGCGCCCTCGGCGATGCCCTTGACGAAGCGGTTGGTGAAGAGCCCCTCGCTGCCTCCAAGCTCAAGGTCCTCCATGGCGAGCTGCGCGGAGGCGACGGCGGTCCATGCCACAAGCTGCGGCTCGTGCGCCGCCGCCTCCCCTGTCCCGACAACCTCGATCAGGCGCGTGTTGGAGCGGTGCATGGAACGGGTGGAGAGCTGCTCCAACTCGCGCGACACGCCGAGGGGGCCGTTCGGGGTCAGCGTGCGGACGCCGGAATAGCCGCCTGACGCCGCCAGGCCCTGCCCGGCGAGCGAGCCCGCGGCGCCGGACTGGCGCACTTCGAGCGCGCCGCGCGTGATGGTGCCGGAATGGCACGCGTCGACGATCATCGTGACCTCGCGGCCGGCAAGCTGTGCGAGGAGCACGGATATCTCGTCGTCGATGATGAACCCGCTGAGGCCGGCCTCAGAGCCCACGAGCTCGCCCGCGGCGTCGGCCGGCGCCAGCGCCTCGTCGAAGCCGTCGCTCTCGTCGCCGTCCTCGTCGGGCACCTGCGCGCCGTGCCCGGCGAAGTAGAAGAAGACGCGGTCACCGGGCTCCGTGCCGTCGATCAGCCAGGTGCGGAACGCGGAGAGGATGCCCTCGCGGCTCGCCTCCGCATCGGTGAGAAGCCTGATCTCCTCCGGCCTGACGCCGAGGTGCTCGATGAGCGCGGCCTGCATGTTGCGCGCGTCGTTCACGGCGCCGCGGAGGTCGCGGGCGCCACGGACGCCGTTCTCGCGGATCTCGGGATAAAGGTTGATGCCGACTACGAGAGCGCGGGACTTCGCGGCGGCGGCGCTTCCGAGCGCCGCAAGGCAGCAAAGCGCGACGATGGTCCGCGCTAGCGCTTTCATTTCGGCCTCGTGAAGAACGCCTGGATCGCGATCCTGTACGGCTGGCCGGCCACGGCCGCCTTGAGGCTCTCGAGGAGAGCGGCGGGCTCGCGCGTGCCGTCGAGCCGGCGGAGGTCGGCGCGAAGGGTCTCGGGCGGAATATCAGTCGCCAGGACGACGAGGTTGTCGGCGCCGAACGGCGGGGTCACGACCGCATCGAGCGAGAATGTCCGCTGGGGCCACGGGTCGATGTCCTGCGGGCCGAGGGGCCAGAGGAAGTGGACGGTCCCTGCGGCCGTCAGGTCGAAGATGGTGAGGAACTTGCCCTCCACGTCCGGCACCGAGAAGCCGATCTCGGTGCCTTCGGCGTGAATCCCGTCGTCGGGCGAGAAGGCGATCGGCAGCGTTCCTTGGAAGCGCAGCGTCTGCAGGTCCTTCAACGCCCGGTCGGCTTCTATCGCCGTCTTCAGCCCCTCAAGGTCGAGGTTCTCGGCCACCATGTCGCGTACATTGTTGAGGAGCTGCCTGCTGGCCGGATCGAAGACGAGCTCGGCCACCGATTCCTCCGCCGTCAGCGTCACGAGCTCCAGCCCGGCCAGCGCCGCCGCGAAAGCGGCATCGGCTCCCGGCCGGACATGAAGCCGCGTCGAAGATGCTTCGGGCTCGTTGGCAACGACGTCGATCGCGCGGACGAGGAGGGGGAAGCTCCCGTCGGGCATGTCGAACTGCGGCGTCTGCTTGGACTTGGCGAGGCTGCGCACGTTCTCCTCGACGAACAGCTCGAACTCGCTCGCCAGAATCCTGCCGTCCCCGTCGAGATCGGCCCCGCCTTCGAAGGCCCGCGCGATGGCATAGGAGAGCGCGCCGCGATACTGATCGCCGATGGTGATCTCCGGCAGGGAGAAGTTGTCGAGCGTCGCGCCGACCGAAAAGACGGATTCGCGTAGCGCCTCAGGTGAGCTCGGCGCCGGCGCCACGGGGCGCGGCCGCTCGGGCTCTGTCCCGATCCAGTTGGGGAAGTGGTTGCGCGTCGGCAGGGTCTTGCCGAGGACGGAGCGGGTGGGCGTGCCCGAATGGCAGGCATCGGCCACGAAAAGCACCTTGCGGCCCCTGTCGGTCGCCAGCGCCAGCCACAGGTCGACCTCGTCGTCGATGACCCGTTCCGTGACGTTCGGCCCGTCGTCGTAGCCGGCGAAGAGGTACGCCTCGTCCAGCCCGTCGGCTTCGTCGCCGTCGAGGTCCGGCTCTTGGATGCCGTGGCCGGCGAAGTGGAAGACGAGGAGGTCGCCCGGCTCGCTTGCCTCGATCAGCGCCTCCCAGGCCGCGAAGACGCGTTCGCGTGTCGCCTCGCGGTCGAGAAGCATCGTCACGCTGGCGGCGCCGGCCGCATTGAGCGCCGCCGAGACGTCCCGCGCGTCGTTGACCGCGCCGAACAGCTTGGGCGGACCCTCGGGCGCGCCGACATAGTCGTTGATGCCGACCACGAGCGCGTGGACCGCCGCGCGGGCGGCATCCGATGGAGCAAGCGCCCCGGCTGCGGCGAGCAGCGCCGCGATGGCGGTTGCGCGCGGTCGTGCTCGCCCAAGGAGCATCAGCTTGGGTTCCGCACCAGCTCAACCCGGCGGTCGAGCTGGTGCTTCGCGTCGATGTCGTTGGCGAACCGCGTCGGGTCGGCGGGCTGGAAGGGCTCGGACTCGCCGCGTCCTTCGATCTCGACGATCCCCCTGTAGCCGCCAGTCTCCAGATAGGCACGCACGGCTTCGGCCCGGCGGAGGGAGAGGCCCTGATTGTAGCCGGCGTCGCCCTTCGGATCGGTATGGCCGATCAGCCGGATGTGCGGCAGGCCCTGCCTGAGCAGGTAGTCGAGCAGATATGCTGCGACCTGCTCGCCCTTGCTGGTGAAGCGCGTGGAATCGAACTGGAACTGCACCGGCAGCGGAACCTCCTCCACGACGTAGCCGCGATAGGATTCCGGAAACAGGCCGGTGGCGTCGTCGTCGCCGCGCGTCGCCGCGGGCGGGGAGAAGGTCCGGGCCAGAAGCGCCGATTCCGACATCCCCCGATAGAGCTCCGCGAACTGCTCCGGCGTCGGTAGGTTCCTGGCGGCAGCCGAATCATCCGCTACGCCGCGGCTCGCGACCTGCAGCTCGCGCACGACCTGCTGATAGTACGACGCGGCGACCTCGTGATTGCCGAGCGCCGCCTCGACATTGGCGAGCATCGCCAGAAGTTGCCAGGGCTCGCCGTAGTTCCGCGCGTCCTCCAGAACCTGGACATGGAGTGCCGGATCTTCGTTCTCTCGCATGCGGGCGAGGAAGAGATCGATGTGCGCGAGCGCGACGTCCCTGCCGAATGCGGCGAGGTACAGGGGCTCGCATCCGGCGGCCGGATCGTGCGCCTCGGTGTAGTATCCCTTTAGTGCCTCAAGGTCGCGCGCCGCCTGCGCCCGCCGCGCGTCCTCGTCGATCGCATGACAGGCGCGCGCCGCCTGTGCCGGGCCGGCGAGCGCCGCCGCGGCAAGGGCGGCCAGCGCGAGCGCGGCTCTCCAGCGCATCAGGGCTGGACCTGCAGCACGACGCCCTGCTCGGCGATGACGTCCATGTGCGGGTCGGGACGAGGACGCGGCAAGGCGGGCTCGCCGGTGTCCTCGACCACGACGATCTTGCGGCTCGCGATCGAGCGGGTCACGTACTCGTCGTACGAGCCGTAGGTCGTGAAGGCGCTCGCGTCGAAATTGTGCTCCACGCCGGCCAGCTCGTTGCGGCTGGCGTTGCACTTGCCGATGACGGTCTCCTTGCCGGGGTCGCGGAAGACGAGCTTGAAGCCGCCGATGCTCCCGCCCGGGACCTGGTAGGTGTTGCCGGCCAGAATCCGGTTGTCCCGGTTGAACCTGTTGGGGAAGAGGACGGTCGTCCGTCCCGCGGCGTCGACGTTGATGAGCGTGAGAAAGCAGTCGAGCTCCGCCTGCACGGAGAAGGTCAGCTCCGCACCCACCCGGAAGGTGGACTGGTTGGGATAGAGCGCCAGGTCGAACCGCTTGGCGCCTTCCGGATTGCTGATCGTGCCCTGGTAGCTTTGCGCGTAGCCCGCGACCTGCTGGTCGCGCAGGTCGAAAGCGCGGTTGTCCGTGATCTCGTTCACCAGCCCGGCGAACAGCTCGACGAACTGATCGCGCGGGACGAGGTTGAACTCCAGCCGCTGCTTCAACGCATAGGTTTCGGCGCCGCCCATGTTGAGACGCTCCTTGAACATCTCGATCTCCATCCCGATCTCGGCGGCCGCTTGGCGCATCGTCAGGTCGCGCTCGAAGCGCTGGAAGAGGACGCTGGTGATCTCCTCGCCGGAGAGGTTGAGGTCGGGATTGACGCCGGCCGCCTGGAGCGCCCGCAGGAAGCGGTCGCGGTCCTCCTGCATGAGCCCGGTCATCTCCTCGTGCGGCGGGAAGATCGCCTCGATGATGTCGCGCGCGTCCTTCGGGAAGGCGACGTTACCGAGCGCGTATTCACGCACCTGGTCCTCCTTCATCTGCATGCCCCGGTCGTGGCAGCTCATGCAGGAGATACCGTTGGTGACCGCCTGGTCGCGGCGCGAGGGATCCTGGACGATTTGCGTCGGGCCGGTGTCGAGCCGGGTGCCCTTCTCGTCCGTCAGGTAGTAGGCCTGCAGCCCGTTCGGCAGGTTGAAGATGATCTCGCCGCCGTCGTGCACGAACCCGAACCGGTCGGAGAACTGCGCGTAGGCGTCGAGCGGCCCGAGCGGGAAGAGGAAGAAGCTCTGCCGCTCCTTGTTGCCGGCGAAATCGTACGATTCCCAGTAGGCGCCGGTGGAGAGAGAGTGGCGCTCGATCATGCGGTTGTTGCGCGAGACGCCGGACTGCTGGAAGCCGGCGCGCGCCACGCGCAGGGCCCGCCTGTTGGCGGTGGAATCGATCCCCAGCGCCGCCTCGAGCCCGGCCTTCGTCTCCGGCAGCCCGAGGATGTTGTAGTAGAGCGGCGGCTGCGAGGCGACGAACGCGAACCAGTCGGCCCGCACGAACGGCACGGTGGTGTACGTTTCCGTCTGCAGGAACTTCATGATCGGCGTGTCGTACTCGATGAAATAGGGGTTCGAGTACTCGACCAGCCGCCAGGTCTCGCCGCTCCAGCCGAGGTCGGTGATGTCGACGCGGAAGACGGTCCTCGCCTCGTCTACCGCCTCCGGCACGACGACGCGCGGCTCGACGGACAGGTGGTTGAGGAGCTTGGCCAGCGCTTGGCGGTAGATCTCCAGCTCGGCTTCCGTATCGCCCACGTTGTAGAGGTGGGTGAGCGTGAAATAGCGGACGTTCGGGCGGTCGAAGTCGGAAAGCTCCGACAGGTCGTCGCGCATGGCCCGCAGCACCGTTTCGTCGTCGATGAAGCCGCGGCTTGCAACGGCGGCGCCTGCCGCCTCCGCAAGCGAATCGACCCATGCGGAGATGGCCTTCGTCTCGTCCGCCGTCGGGCCGAGGACGCTGACATAGTCGATGTCCTTCGGCATCGATCCGTTGACGACGCGGGTGTAGATCTGGGACGCGCTCGGGTTGCCCGCCTGCACGTATTCGGGATTGCGGGCGAGGGCCTCCAGGTCGAGGACATAGCCGAACCCGCCGGCCGGTTTCTCGCGATCGGCGGCCAGCTGACCGTCCTGGTGGCAGCGCGCGCAATGCGTGGTGAAGACCTCGCGTGCCGCCATGGCCGGATCGTCGTCCTGCGCGGTGGCGACGGACGGAGCGCCGCACAGCGCCGCAAGCAGGAGGGCGAGGCTCAGCCCGCGGTGAAATGCCCGCGTCCGGGACGGAGCCGGCGCAACGTGGATGCCCCCGAAAGAGGCTTGTTTTTTCCAGGCGATCGTCCCGCTCCCGTCCAACAGATATCCTGCGCACCCAAGCTCAGAATAGCGGGCGGCATCCGCAGTGACAATCGCACTTCAGGTTTACCGCAGGTCGATTCGCCGAGCGAAGCGGACACGGCTTGCAGGCTGCCGTCCGCGATGCTTAGCCGGGGCGGGGACTTGGAGGCCCTTGGCTGCGCCGGCCGTCGGCGCGCTGTGAGGCCAAAGCGGCCTATGCTACGGGGCGGCAGGAGGATGCTGGGCAATCGATGAAGGGGCTTGAGGGCGAGTACGACTACATCGTCGTGGGCGCAGGTTCTGCGGGCTGCGTCGTGGCCAACCGGCTTTCCGCCGATCCCCGGCGGCGCGTGCTGGTGCTGGAAGGCGGGGGCAGGGACAACTGGATCTGGTTCCACATCCCCGTCGGCTACCTCTTCGCCATCGGCAACCCGCGCTCCGACTGGATGTTCGAGACGCGCGAGGAGCCCGGTCTCAACGGGCGGAAGCTGAAATATCCGCGCGGCAAGGTCATCGGCGGCTGCTCGGCCATCAACGCGATGATCTCCATGCGCGGCCAGAGCGGCGACTACGACCACTGGCGGCAGCTCGGCAATTCCGGCTGGGGCTGGGAAGACGTGGCGCCCGTGTTCCGCCGTCTCGATTGCCATTTCATGGGCGAGAGCGAGCATCACGGCCTGACCGGCGAGTGGCGGGTGGAAGCCCCGCGCGTGCGCTGGGACATCCTCGACGCGGTCGCGGAGGCCGCGGTCGAGATGGGCGTCAGGAAGGTGGACGACTTCAACACAGGCGACAACGAGGGCGTGGGCTATTTCCACGTCAACCAGATGCGCGGCGTGCGCTGGTCGGCGGCGCGGGCCTTCCTCAAGCCCGTGCTGAAACGCCCCAGCCTGCGGCTCGAGACGCACGTCAACGTCCGCCGCATCGAGCTTGCAGAGGGACGCGCCGACGCCGTGATCTTCGAGAAGGACGGCGAGACGTTCCGCGTCCGCGCCAGGGGAGAGATCATCCTCTGCGCCGGCTCCATCGGCTCGCCGGTCATCCTCCAGCAGTCGGGCCTGGGGCCTGCCGACTGGCTTGCCGAGGACGGAATACCTGTCGTGCGCGACATTCCCGGCATCGGCCGCAACCTGCAGGACCACCTGCAGCAGCGCGCGATCTACAGGGTGGAGAACGTCCGCACGCTCAACACCGCCTACGCCTCCTATATCGGCCGCGCGATGATGGGCCTCGAATATGCCTGCTTCAGGAGCGGGCCGCTCACCATGGCGCCCTCGCAGCTCGGTCTCTTCACGCGCTCCGACCCGCGACACGAGCGTCCCAACATCCAGTTCCACGTCCAGCCGCTGTCGCTCGACAGGTTCGGCGACCCGCTGCACACGTTCCCGGCCGTCACCGTCAGCGCCTGCAATCTGAGGCCGGAATCGCGCGGCTGGGTGCGCCAGCGCGGCGAGGAGAAGCCGCTGATCGCACCGAACTACCTCGCCACCACCGAGGACCGGAAGGTGGCGGCCGACTGCATCCGCGTCACGCGGCGGCTGATGGCCCAGCCGGCGCTCGACCGCTACCGGCCGTCGGAATATCTGCCCGGTCCCACGGTCGGCGACGGAGACGAGGAGCTGGCGCGCGCCGCCGGCGACATCGGCACGACGATCTTCCATCCCGTCGGTACGGCGAAGATGGGCCCCGCGTCGGACCGTACGGCCGTCGTCGACGAGCGCCTCCGCGTGCACGGCGTCGCCTCCCTGCGCGT
>CAZMJQ010000145.1:0-8526 GCA_964566475.1 uncultured Propylenella sp.
TGCTCGATGGCCTCGGCCACGTCGGGGTTGTCCCTGAGGAACTGCTTGGCGTTCTCCCGTCCCTGTCCCAGCCGCTGGCTGTCGTAGGAGAACCAGGCGCCGGACTTCTCCACCATGCCGGCCTTCACACCGAGATCGATAAGCTCGCCGGTCTTTGAAATGCCCTCGCCGTACATGATGTCGAACTCGACCTGTCTGAACGGCGGCGCCAGCTTGTTCTTGACCACCTTCACCCGCGTCTGGTTGCCGACCACTTCGTCGCGATCCTTGATCTGCCCGATGCGGCGGATGTCGAGGCGGACGGAGGCGTAGAACTTCAGCGCGTTGCCGCCCGACGTCGTCTCCGGGCTGCCGAACATGACGCCGATCTTCATGCGGATCTGGTTGATGAAGATGACCATGGTGTTGGAGCGCGAGATGGAGGCCGTGAGCTTCCTCAGGGCCTGGCTCATCAGCCGCGCCTGGCTGCCTGGCAGCGAATCGCCCATCTCGCCTTCCAGCTCTGCGCGCGGCGTCAGCGCGGCGACCGAATCGACCACCAGCACGTCGATGGCACCGGAGCGCACCAGCGTGTCGGCGATCTCCATCGCCTGCTCGCCGGCGTCGGGCTGCGAGATCAGAAGGTCGTCGAGACCGACCCCGAGCTTGCGCGCATAGATCGGGTCGAGCGCGTGCTCCGCGTCGATGAAGGCGCAGATGCCGCCATTCCGCTGCGCCTCGGCGATGGTGTGCAGCGCCAGCGTGGTCTTGCCGGAGGATTCCGGCCCGTAGATCTCCACGACGCGCCCGCGCGGCAGGCCGCCGATGCCGAGCGCCATGTCGAGGCCAAGCGAGCCGGTAGGGATGGTGGCGATCTCCACCACCTGGCCGTCCTTGCCAAGGCGCATGATGGAGCCCTTGCCGAAGGCCCGCTCGATCTGACTGAGCGCGGCGTCCAGCGCCTTCGATTTGTCCATCGTGTCCCTTGAACCTTCGACGACTCGGAGCGGACTTGCCATAGCATCCCCCATTTCCCGGCGGAACGCCGCCGGCGACTTTCGGATTCGGTAGAGGGAAGTATCTGTTTTGTTCTCGTCAGCTGTCAAGAACAAAATGGGAACTGCAGCAGAACGATCCGCCTTGCCGGGGGCTGCTTCAGGCGACGCGGGCTTTCGCCCGCTCCTGCTCTCCGTAGAGGCCTTCGGCGAGCGTGCGCAGGTCGGAGGTCGGCTCGACGCGGTCGCGGCCGCGCGCCTTGGCGCGGTAGAGCGCCGTGTCGGCTTCTGCGAGGAGCGCCTCGGAGGATTCTTCGCCGCGGCCGACCGCGACCCCGACGCTGACGGTCAGACGGATATTGGCGTAGCCGTCGCGGATTGGGATGGGCTGCGCGGCCACTGCCTGCCTGATTCGCTCCGCGAGCCGGAACGCTTGGCCAGCATCGCTTCCGGCGAGCGCCACGGCGAACTCTTCGCCGCCGAGCCGGCCTATGAGATCGCCGGCACGCAGTTCGGCCGCCACCGTGCCTGTCAACGCCTTTAGGGCACGGTCGCCCGCGGCGTGCCCCCAGCGGTCGTTGACCGCCTTGAAGTGGTCGATGTCGAGCAGCAGCAGCGCCGTGGCGGTTCCGTCGCGGCGCGCACGCGCGAGCATCCGGCCTGCCTCCTCGTTGAAGCCGCGCCGGTTGCTCACGCCGGTCAGCGGATCGAGCAGGGCCGCCTCGCGATAGAGCGCCGTCACCCGATCCCTCGCCGCGGAGAGGAGGAGAAAGGCGAGCACGACGGCCACGATCAGGGTCTCGACCAGCGTGACCGGGTAAAGGGGATGGGCGAAGCCTCCCTCTGCCGCGGAGCCGGGCGAGAGCAGCGCCGAAGCGAAACGCGCGAGCGCGAATCCACCATGCAGGGCAAGGACGACGGCCGCAACGCGGGCGACCGGCGCGCGGCCGGGGACGCGCCACAGCTCCGCGGCCACGGCGAACGCACAGGCCGCGACAAGCGTTGTACCCGTGAGAATCCGCGGTCTGAAATCCTCGCCGAAAAGGAACAGGCTCGCGGTAAGCCACAGGACAGCCGGGGCCAGCGCGAGGAGCCAGCTCGCATCCCGGCCGGCGAAGCGGCGCGCTGCCACCAGAGCCAGGCCGAACGCGAGCAGACGCAACGTGTTGGCGAGATCGAGCGCCAGCAGTTCCGCCACATGGCCGCGCGCAACCACGAGACCGGCCGCGCCCGCGCAAAGGATAAAGCAGAGCGCCCACATGCCGAGCAGCGGCGTGCCGCGATCCTGCACCCAGGTCAGCACGAGCAGGCCCGCCAGAGCCACGCTCACCAGCGCGAGCGCCGTCGCCAACGTCTCTGCATCGAGTGCCAACGGGCCAACTCCCTGTCGAGGACGGGATGCCCGCAACCTCACACGTTGCCGCAAACGTAGTGTTAATACCCCGCTGGAGGCTGACCGCGAGGCGGCCTCAGGCCTCCAGCGTCTCCTTCACCGTCGTCGCCAGCTCCTTGAGCGAAAACGGCTTTGGCAAGAACTGGAAGCTTTCGTCCTCCGGCAGGTTGCGCTGGAAGGCGTCCTCCGCATAGCCGGAGACGAAGATGATCTTGAGATCCGGCTGCCTGCGGCGGAGCTCGCGCAGCAGCGTCGGGCCGTCCATGCCCGGCATCACCACGTCTGAGATGACGAGGTCGAGCGGCGTCTCCATGCCGTTGAGGAGATCGAGCGCCTCGTGGCCCGAGGCCGCCTCGTAGACGGTGTAGCCACGCGCGGAGAGGGCCCGGCCAGCGAATGCACGCACCGCCTCCTCGTCCTCCACCAGGAGGATGTTGGCGCTGCCGGTGAGGTCGGATGGTGCCGGGGGGCGATCGGCTTCGACCGGCACTTCCTCCTGCTGCGGAATGTGTCGCGGGAAGAGCATGCGGAACGTGGACCCGGCACCGGGCCTGGAATCAACGTAGATGAATCCGCCGGTCTGCTTGACGATGCCATAGACGGTGGAAAGGCCGAGCCCCGTCCCCTGCCCCACCCCCTTGGTGGTGAAGAACGGCTCGAAGATCTTGTCCATAACCTCCGCGGTCATGCCCGTGCCGGTATCGATCACCTCCAGCATGACGTAGTCGCCGGGCTTGAAGCCCTGCTCGCGGAACTTGCGGCTCTCCGCTTCGGTCAGGTTGTCCGTCGTGATGGAGAGCTTGCCGCCTTCGGGCATGGCATCGCGCGCGTTGACGGCGAGGTTCACGATGACTTGCTCGAGCTGATTGAGGTCGGCCTTGATCGGCCAGACGTCGCGCCCGTGCCTGACGTTGAGCTCGATCGTCTCGCCGAGCAGCCGGTCGAGAAGCACGGAGATCTCGGAGAGCACGTCGGGGAGCTGTATCACGCGCGGGCGAAGCGTCTGCCGGCGCGAGAAGGCCAAAAGCTGCCGCACCAGCCCGGCCGCCCGGTTGGCGTTCTGCTTGATGTTCATGATGTCCTGGAAGGACGGGTCGGTCGGCCGGTGGCTGGTAAGAAGCAGGTCGGAGAAGCCGATGATGGCGGTCAGCACGTTGTTGAAGTCGTGCGCGATGCCGCCGGCGAGCTGGCCCACCGCCTGCATCTTCTGGCTCTGAGCGAACTGCGATTCCAACGCGCGCTGCTCCGTCGTTTCCAGCGCGTAGACCACCGCCGCGTCCTCACTCTCCTCCGCCTCCAGGATGGGGCTGACGAAGAAGCGCGCGCTGCGCTCGGGATCGTCGGCGATACTCGCATCGACCGCCGGTATCTCGCTCTGGCGGGACAGCGCCGCGTCGACCGCCGTCGCAAGGCCGGGCCGATCGCTCGCCTGTACCAGGTCGGCGAGCAGGCGTCCCGCGGCGCCGCTCTTGCCGAAGAGCATCACGAAGCGCGCATTGGTGAGCGCGATGCGTCCCTCGCGGTCGACCGACGCGATGGCCATTGGCGTGTTGTTGAAGAAGCGGGCGAAACGCGCCTCCGCCAGCCGGCCCGCGTCGCGGTCGTCGCCGCGGCGCATGTCGAGCGCCAGGGTGCGCGAGGCGCCGACGGTGCCGTCGGGCGCCACCGGCACGCGGTGGATGAGGCGCACCGGAAGCCGCGTGCCGTCGGTGCGCACCAGGTCGACGTCGAGGGTCTCCGCCTCGGCGTGACCGGGGGTCGCCGCCTGGATGACCGACAGACCTTCAACCGTCACGATGTCGCGGATCTGCGCCGCGCCCGGCTCGAACTCGGCCAGGTCGAGGCCGATCCACTCCGCCAGCGTGGCGTTCAGGTAGCGGATGCGCCCGTCCGGCTCGAGCGAGAAGAACCCAGCCGGGGCATGGTCGAGATAGTCGATGGCGTTCTGCAGCTCCTGGAAGATGTTCTCCTGGTGCTCGCGCTCGCGCGTGATGTCGGCGATGAGCCAGCCGATGCGGCTGTCCGACCCGCCGCCCGGGGTCACGCGGACGCGGTACCAGCGCGCCCCATTGGCGCGTCCGCCGATGCCGCCGGGCATACGGATCTCTTCCACCGCCCGGCGCCCCTGGTCGGCGGCGACTGCGAGCCGGTGCACGGCCTCGGCCGCGTCGGGGTTGCCGGAGAAGAGCCGCTCGATGGAGTGGAGGTCGCGGGGGCCGGAGGCGCCGGTGAGCTTGAGGAAGGCGGCATTCGCCCAGAGCGGCGCCCCGTCGGCCGCCGTCATCAGCACTCCCTCGGCCATGTTCTCCAGAAGCGCCTGCGCCGGGCCGCCGGGCTCGGCGGGAAGGTCCGGCGGCGTTCGCCAGCCGAGGATGCCCGCCGCGGCGGCGAAGAGCGCCACCACGCCGGCGGTGGAGAGCACCGCGATGCAGGCGAGCACCACCAATGTCGCGATAGATTCGGGAAGGAACAGGTAGGCGCTCGCGGCCGCCACGAGGACGACGATGAGCGCGGCAACGAGTGCAAAACGACCCCGACCGGATCGCGCCCCGCCGTTCCGCCCGGTGCCGTTCTGCCGCATCCTTGCCGACCCCCGAGGCAAACTATCCGATTCGCACGGTCGGATTTCGTCGACTCTACTAGCTTTGTGTCCGGCTTTTTCAACTTTGTGGACACATCGGAGACCTTGGTTCCGCCGCATTGGGTCAATTGAACGACCTCGTGGTTCCGTTTATGGTTTGGCCACAGTCGCCTGCGATAACCTTCGGGAACTGGATGCTGGGAGGCATCGGCGTGTGGATTCTGATTCTGGTTGGCGTTCTGGGCCTTGCCGTGGCCGCCGCCGCCGTGCTGCATTTCCGTTTCGGCCTGTTCCGCCGCAAGAAGGCTGAGGGCCGAGGCAAGTCCAAGCTCCTCGAGCAGAGCCGCGTGGAGGTTCTGGAAAGCACGCCCGTCGATGGTGAGCGGCGGCTCGTGCTGATTCGCTGTGACCGGATCGAGCATCTCATTCTTGTCGGCGGCCCGGCCGATGTCGTGGTGGAGAACGACGTCAAGAAGCTGCGCGGCCCCGGCTCCCCGGCGCCGAAACCCGCTGACGCGGATGCGCTGCTGGCGACCGCAGGCCTCGGGACGCCCGTGCAGAGGCCGGAGCGACCTGCAGCAGCCGAGAGGCGAGCCGCAGCAGCGCCGCGCGTCGAGCCGCCGTCAGGGCCCCGTCCCGTCGGCCGTGCGCCCGCCACGAACGGCGGCGCCCCGCGCGTGGAGGCCGCGAACGAGAGACCGCCCCGGCCCGCCGACACGCAGCCGGGCCGGCGCGATCCGCAGCCGCCGCGCGCGGTCCAGCCGGCCCCTCTCGGTACCGCCCGCGCCCAACCGAGACGCGAGCCGCAGCCGGCCCAGCGCGCAAACGGAAGACGCGGCGACGCCGCCCAGGGGCTGCCCGCCGCCGGGGTGCCCTGGTCTGAGCCCGATTCGCTCGAGAACGAAATCGTGCGGGCCCTTCGCTTCGATCCCGTACCGCGCGGCGGAGACAAGGCGCCGGCAGCACAGCCGGCGATGCCGGCCAGCGACCAGAAGTCCGCGAGCGATTCCTCCGCGACGCTCGGCGACCTTGCCGACCGGCTGGAGGAAGCCCTGGCCCAGGAGGTCCAATCCGCGGGCAACGGCGGTCAGTTGCAGGACGACGCTGACGAGTTCGCCTTCGACATCCCGGCAAGCAAGGATAACGCCGCAAGCAAACCAGCGAGAACCGCGCAGAACCGGGCCGCGGAGCGGGCTGAGAACAAGCCGGCGGAGGAGAAGCAGAGCCGTCCCGCCCGCAGAGAGCCTCAGCGAATGCCGGCGGCGCCGGTAGCCGCCGAGCCCGCAACAGCGGAGCCGGAGCGCGAGCGCAAGCGCGACCAGCCGACCCCGGCGGATCGCCGCGAGGAAGCGCCGGTCATCAGCCTCAACGCGCGCCGGCGCGAGGCGGCCGACCCGCTCGAGGACGAGATGGCGCGGCTGCTCGGCGAACTGACGGGCGACACCAAGGGGCGGTAGACAGCGTCGGCCCGCTCCGCTCGCTCAACGCATTTCGATATCCATGCCCTGAAGCGGCAGGCCGCTAAGCTCGGTCCTCCAGCGCTCGCCGGGCCCGACCGGGATTGCGCGCGTGACTGTGCCGGTCGTCACGATGTCGCCGACCCTGAGTTCCGCGGGCGCGGGATATTGTGCGAGGCCAGCGACGAACGCGCGGAGCGCCTCAAGCGGTCCGCCGCCGAGCACGTTCGCCGCGACGCCGCGGTCGATCTCGGCGCCGTCGCGATAAAGCGTGATCGCGAAGTCGGCGAGCATGGACAGCCAGTCGGACCGCTTGTTCGGCTCCACGCAAACGAACGGGCCGCAGCGATAGCAGCCGTGAAGCGCGAACGCGGCGACCGTGTCGGCGGCCTTGAAGCGCCACCCGGGGTAGACGGACTGCACGATCTCAATGCCATGCGCCACGCCGTTGATGCAGCGCATCAGCTCCGCCTCGTCCATCTCCGGGTGCGGGACGGCGGCGAGCCTAAGCGCGATCTCCGGCTCGATGCGCGGCTCGGCGAGCTCTCCGACCGGACATGCGACGGGGCCGTCCGCCGGGTCGACACGAACCAGCGTGGTGTCGTACATCGGCCCCCAGATCGGGGCGTGCACGCCGTACTCGTCCCAGATCGTGCGGTTGGTGAAGCCGATCTTCCATCCGACCGGGCGCTCGCCGCGCGCAGCGCGGAGCTGCGTGATGGCCGCCGAGACGCGGTAGGCGTCGCGAAGATCGAAATCCGCTGCATCGTCGGTCAACGGGGCAATCGGGGACAGGCCGTCCGCAGCGGACAATATGTGCCGGGCGATGAGCCCGATGTCGTGCTCGTTCCTCGGCTTATGAGGAGCGATCTCCCCGCTCCGGGCGCTATTCGTCTCTGTAGACCCGCTCGCGCCGCTCATGCCGCTCCTGCGCCTCGATCGACAGGGTCGCGATCGGCCGCGCATCGAGGCGCTTGAGGCTGATCGGCTCGCCCGTCTCCTCGCAATAGCCGTAGGTGCCGTCGTCGATCCGGCGCAGCGCGGCCTCAATCTTGGCGATCAGCTTGCGCTGCCGGTCGCGCGCCCTAAGCTCAATCGAGCGATCCGTCTCGGAAGAGGCACGATCGGCGTAGTCCGGATGGTTGTGGCTGTCCGCCTGCAGCGCTTCAAGTGTTTCCCGGCTCTCCGCCAGTATCTCCTCTTTCCATGATAGAAGCTTCTGACGGAAGTACTCGAGCTGCCGCTCGTTCATGAACGGCTCACTGACCCTTGGCCTATAGCCGTTGGCCTTACTCCGCACCGCCATGACAGACATGATCCCTCCATCCCCGTTGGGCGCGGCATATACGGGACAAGGCGCGGGGCTGGCAAGCAGAATGCTATGAAGGGTTTGTGAAAAGACACGCAAGTTTAACGCGTTAGCCGGGCAAGGACGTTACCAATTCCTTAACCTTGTACGTGGCACCCTCTCGGCATGGACGCAGACGCGCGGAACATCGGCGGCGAAGGGGACCTTCGCGCGCAGGCCAAGGCGCAGGTAACGGAGCTGATGCGCGCCGTCGAGGCCGCCGAGGGCGTGATCGTGTCCACCATCGAGCGGGAGTGCGAGGCGTTGCGCGCCGGCCGCCTGCTCGCAGCCGACGCGCTCCGCACGCGCCTTCGCGATGCCGCGACGCTCTACCTCAACATCACGCGCGCGGCGCGCGCGTCACTGTGGACGATCGAGCAGACGCTGCCCGGCACCGGCGACCTTCTGGAGGAGCGTCGCGCGGCCTTCTCGGCGCTTCTCAAGGTCGAGATGGGCGTGCTCGCCGCCGAACGGGCGGCCGCCGAAAGCGACCTGCGCTTTGCCCAGCTCGATTCCGGGACCGCGGCGACTCTCTAAAGGCACCGGCCCTACGTCTCCGGCGCGATGTAATCGAGGAGCCGGCGACCGCTGAAGCGGCCATCGATCATGCCGTAGGTCGCCCGCCACGGGCGGCCGAGGCGCGTCTCGATGAACGCGTCCGCAAAGCCTGCCGGAAAGTCGCGGCGCAGCGCCGCGGCGGCGGCCGTCAGGGCGAGCTGCTCGGTCAGGATGCGCGCCGAGCCTTCGTCCTCCGCCGCGACGTCGGCCGCTGC
>CAZMJQ010000146.1:0-14947 GCA_964566475.1 uncultured Propylenella sp.
CAGCCCAGTCTGGCGCTGGACGATGACGAGGACGATGTCTACACGCCCCCGCCCTTCGCCCTGCTGCAGAAGCCGGTCAACGTCGTGCGCAACCCGACCTCGGACAGCGCGCTCGAAGAGAACGCGCGGATGCTCGAGACGGTGCTGGAGGACTATGGCGTGCGCGGCGAGATCGTCGCCGTCCGCCCCGGCCCCGTCGTCACGCTCTATGAGCTGGAACCCGCGCCCGGCCTCAAGGCCAGCCGCGTCATCGGCCTGGCCGACGACATCGCGCGCTCGATGAGCGCGATCGCCTGCCGGGTCGCGGTCATTCCCGGCAAGAACGCCATCGGCATCGAGCTGCCCAATGCCAATCGTGAGACAGTCTTCCTGCGCGAGCTTCTCTCCTCCACCGACTTCGACAGCTCCAAGGCCAAGCTGGCGCTGTCGCTCGGCAAGACGATCGGCGGCGAGCCGGTCATAGCCGATCTCGCGAAGATGCCGCACCTGCTCGTGGCCGGCACCACCGGGTCGGGCAAGTCGGTCTCCATCAACACCATGATCCTGTCGATCCTCTACCGGCTGACGCCCGACCAATGCCGCCTGATCATGATCGATCCGAAGATGCTCGAGCTTTCCGTCTATGACGGGATCCCGCATCTGCTGGCGCCGGTCGTCACCGACCCGAAGAAGGCGGTGGTGGCGCTGAAGTGGACGGTCCGCGAGATGGAGGACCGCTACAAGAAGATGTCGAAGGTCGGCGTCAGGAACATCGACGGCTTCAACCAGCGGGTAGCGCTGGCGAAGAAGAGGAAAGAGGTTCTGACGCGTACCGTCCAGACGGGCTTCGACCACGAGACGGGCGAGCCGATCTTCGAGACGGAGGAGCTCGAGCTGGAGCCGATGCCATTCATCGTCGTCATCATCGACGAGATGGCCGACCTGATGATGGTCGCCGGCAAGGACATCGAAGGCGCCGTCCAGCGCCTGGCGCAGATGGCGCGTGCCGCAGGCATACACGTGATCATGGCGACGCAGCGGCCCTCCGTCGACGTCATCACCGGCACCATCAAGGCGAACTTCCCGACCCGCATCTCCTTCCAGGTCACGTCGAAGATCGACAGCCGCACCATTCTCGGCGAGCAGGGCGCCGAGCAGCTGCTCGGACAGGGCGACATGCTCTACATGGCCGGCGGCGGTCGCATTCAGCGTGTCCACGGTCCCTTTGTCTCCGACGAGGAGGTCGAGGACATCGTCGCGCACCTGAAGAGCCAGGGCGTGCCGGACTACCTCGATTCCATCACCGACGAGGACGAGCAGGAGCCGAGCGCCTTCGAGGCGTTGTCGGGCGGCCTCGACGAATCGAACGACCTTTACGATCAGGCCGTCGCGGTGGTGCTGCGTGACCGGAAAGCGTCCACGAGCTATATTCAGCGCCGGCTCTCGATCGGCTATAATCGCGCCGCGTCGCTGATCGAGCGCATGGAGAGGGAAGGCGTGGTCGGAGCGGCCAACCACGCGGGCAAGCGCGAGATACTGGTAGGCGAGAACGCAGCCTGACGGCCCTTGTCTGGTCAAGAATGCGCTCTATCTGCGGAGTGATTGTCAAGGAGGTTCCCATGAGCCTTGCGCCGCTCAACCGCCGCACGGTGCTTGCTGCCATGATCGCCGCGGCCCTCGCGCCGGGCGCCGCTTTCGCCTTTACCGACGAGCAGAGCGCAGCGCTCCGCGAGATTTCCGCCGCGCTCTCGCAGGTGCAGACGATGAACGGCGAGTTCGTCCAGTTCAATCCGAACGGAGAGCAGCTGCAGGGCAAGTTCTATATCGCCCGTCCGGGGCGCGTCCGCTTCCAGTACGACGCCCCGTCAGCGACGCAGGTAATCGCCGACGGCAAGTCGGTGCTGGTCTTCGACAAGAGGATGCAGACCTACGACATCTGGCCGCTCTCGCAGACCCCGCTCCGGCTGCTTCTCGATTCCAACGTCGAACTCGCGACCTCCGAGAAGGTGACCAATGTCGGCGTTGCGTCGGACCTGGTGGAGGTGGTGCTGGAGGACGAGACCCGCTTCAGCGCTGGCACGCTGAACCTCATCTTCGACCGGGGCAGCCACGAGCTGCGTCAATGGACCGTCACGGACCGGCAGGGCCTGCAAACCATGGTTGCGCTCTACAACGTCGAGATCGGCAATCGCCTCAGCGAAGAGCTATTCGAGATCGACTATCAGGCGGCCTCGATACGGAACCGGGAAACCCGGTAGGCGCAACCTGAATTGATTAAGACAGCCCGCGTTGATTGCAGCAGGCGAAGTGCCGGGGCGCACGTCTCCCGGGCTTGAAACCGGATTTCCGCCATCCCATTTGATTGCGAAGCGGAAAGTGGCCCCCGCGTTACACGCCCCCCGTCTCGCGGGATGCCGCCGCCACCGTTTTTCGGTGGATACCGCTGGCGCCCGGTCTCGCAAGAGGCCGGGCGCTTTCATGTGGAGAGGCGGCCGCCGGCGCTGGACTTCGCGCGGCTCCGCCCGGATCAGGGAGCCTCCTTTCCTCGTCACGCTCCCCATGCCGCTTTCCATCGCCACCTGGAACATCAATTCTGTCCGGCTCCGCATCGACCTAGTGCGGCACTTCCTCGCCGAGCACAGGCCGCATGTCCTCTGCCTCCAGGAGACGAAATGCATTGACGGCAACTTTCCGCTGAAGGCGTTCCGGCAGGCCGGTTACCGCCACTTCGCGATCCACGGCCAGAAGGGCTACCACGGCGTGGCGATCGTCTCGCGCCGTCCGCTCGAGCTTGCGGACAAACGGCAATTCTGCGGCAAGGACGACGCCCGTCACATTGCCGCGAAGGTAGTGCACCGTGGGCGGGCGATCACCATCCACAATTTCTATGTCCCCGCCGGCGGCGACGAGCCCGATCCCGAGATCAATCCGAAGTTCGCCCACAAGCTCTCCTTCATCAGGGAGATGCAGGACTGCATGCGATCGGTCGCCCGTCCAGGCAGCATTCTTGTCGGCGACCTCAACATTGCGCCGCTTCAAACCGACGTCTGGTCGCACAGGCAGCTCCTGCGGGTGGTGAGCCATACACCCGTGGAGACGGAGGGACTTGAGCGGATGCGCGCTGCGGGTGGCTGGGTCGATCTGATGCGCCACTTCGTACCGCCGGAGGAGAAGCTTTATACGTGGTGGAGCTACCGCTCGCCGGACTGGACGAAGAACGATCGCGGACGCCGCCTCGACCACATCTGGGTGACGCCGGACATGGTGCCCGCCGCGCGTTCGCTGTCAGTGCTCAGAGAGGCGCGCTCATGGGAGCGGCCGTCCGACCATGTGCCGGTGATCGCGACCTTCGGCTAGTCAAACCGGCATCGCCTTCAGCCGCTCGGCGACCGCGCTCAATGCCGAAGCGGTATGGATGACCTCGCGCGTCATGCGGGTTCGCAGAGTGACGGCGATCTCGGGATATTCCTGCAGGAGCCGACGGAACATCACCTTGCGGATCTGCAGCACGCGCGTGCGGCTCTCCACCCGTACCGCCTCGTCGGCGCGCACGTCGAGGATGAGAGCCCGTTCGCCGAGTATCACGCCGGGTCCGATCTGCCGGCTCTCGATGCGGTCCGTATCCTTGATCTTGTGCTGCCCGCGCAACGAGCCGGACGCGATCACGTAGGCGGAGTGCAGGAGCTGCCCTTCGTCGTAGAGCAGGAGCTTGTCGGGCAGCGACCGGCTCTCGGCGGAGAACGCGATGAGCTTCAGATGCTCCTCGGCGAACCCGTGGAAGAACGGGATCGTTCTGAGGAGCTCTACATCAGAATCGAGCGACTGTGTGGTCATTGCCGTGCCAGCTTGTAGCCGCCCGCTTCGGTGATGAGAAGCTCGGCGTGCGAGGGGTCGCGCTCGATCTTTTGCCTGAGCCGATAGATGTGCGTTTCGAGCGTGTGCGTGGTAACGCCGGAATTATAGCCCCAAACTTCCGACAGGAGCACGTCGCGCGTGACGATCCTGTCGCCCGCCCGGTAGAGATACTTGAGGATCGCGGTCTCCTTCTCGGTGAGCCGAATCTTGCCGCCCGAGGCGTCGAGCAGCATCTTCGCTGCCGGCCGGAACGTGTAGGGGCCGATCGAGAACGTCGCGTCCTCGCTCTGCTCGTGCTGCCTGAGATGCGCCCGGATGCGCGCCAGCAGAACCGCGAAGCGGAACGGTTTCACGACGTAGTCGTTGGCGCCAGCCTCCAGCCCGAGGATCGCGTCCGAATCGGTGTCGTGGCCGGTCAGCATGATGATCGGCGCCCGTACTCCGCCCTTGCGCATGAGCTTCACGGCTTCGCGCCCATCCATGTCCGGCAGCCCGACGTCCATGATGACGAGGTCCACGTGGCTCTCCCGCGCCGCCTGCAATCCCGCGGTCGCGGTCGCGGCGTTGCTGAGCTCGAACTCGTCGTAAAGCGACAGCTGCTCGATCAGGGCTTCGCTCAGATCTGCGTCGTCGTCGACGATGAGGATCTTCCGCGATGTCATGAATAGCCTCGCATCTCTTGCCCCCACGAGATTAAGCTAGAGTCCCGCCACGCGCCACATCTGTCGAAGCGCCCCGGACAAACGCATGCGAGCGCGCATCAGACAAAGCAAACCCCGCCCGGCAAGGCAATTGCGCCGAATCACGGTCTCGTCATGTCCGCGTGAGCGGCATCGGGGAATGGTCCGCTGCGGCTGGCGGCACTTCCCCTGCGCCCTCGGCCGCGCGGGCGTGACGCACCTGAAGCGCGAAGGTGACGGCGCCACGCCGGCCGGTCGCTATCGGCTCCTCTTCCTGTACTACCGGCCCGATCGCGTGCCGCGCCCGAAGGCGCAGCTTCCGATGCGCCCCCTGCGGCCCGAGGACAGCTGGTGCGAGGATCCTGAGCACGGCCGCTACAATTGCCCGGTTCGGGCCCCGAATGCCGCCGCCCACGAGACCATGTGGCGCGAGGACCATCTCTACGAAATTGTCGGCGTGCTGGACTGGAATCTGAAGCCGCGCATCCGTGGCCGCGGCAGCGCCATCTTCCTGCATCTCGCTCGCCCCGGGTATGCCCCGACCGCCGGCTGCATTGCGCTCACTCGCCGCGACCTCGCACTGCTGCTTGCCGCCGCCGGGCCGCATCCGGTGTTCCTCGTGACACACAAGCCGCGGAGGGCGGAAACCGCGCCCGCCCCGCACGCGTTCCCCGCCAAGCGAAGGCGGTCATCCTGAAGGGAGAGCCGATGCCGGTCCGATTGGAAGGAAGCTGCCGCTGCGGCGCCGTGCGCTTCGCAGTGGCGAGCCACACGCCGCACCCGTATCAGCTCTGCTACTGCTCGATCTGCCGCAAGACCGCGGGCGGCGGAGGCTACGCCATAAACCTGGCCGGCGACTCCGCCACGCTTGAGGTGGAGGGACGCGAGGCGCTCGGCGTGTATCGCGCTGAGATCGACGGAGGCGGCCAGTGCGAAGTGAGCACCGGCGAGCGGAACTTCTGCACGAGATGCGCCTCGGCCCTATGGCTCTACGATCCGACCTGGCCGGACCTCGTCCACCCCTTCGCCTCGGCCATCGATACGAAACTTCCGCGCCCGCCTGAGCGGGTCCATCTCATGCTCGCCTTCAAGCCCGAATGGGTGGAGCCGCGCATCGGCCCCAAGGACAGGACCTTCGATCTCTATCCCGAAGAATCGATCGAGGACTGGCACAGGAAGCGCGGGCTGTGGATCGACTGAGCGCCCCCACAGATGTTTCTACCGCCGCTGGCGCTCAGACCGACGCTACAGAACGACCGTTCGCGAGTTGCGCGGCCTCACGGCCCGTCAACTGAGCGAGCTGGGCATCAGGTCCGTCGACATTCAGCGGCTGGCCCGCGAAGCGGCGCGAGTAGCGTAGGTCCCTCGCTGCGCGTAAGCGGAGTCCCGCAGCAGCTAACGCTCTCGCCGGGCAACCGTCCGCCAGCGCCTCACCACTTCCTCGACGAAGTCGCTCGTTTCCACCTCCGTCAGCGTCGCCCGCACGCTCGGAAGCCTGTTCGCCGGCAGCGCCTCGCTCGCCAGGTCCGAGAACCGCACCCGCATCGGCATCGACACCGCCTCGCCGAATGCGATCGCCTCTCGGTTTCCGATCGACGGCAGGGACGCGAGCGTCGAGGCGGCCGCATCGCTCACCGCCGAACGGATGATAGCGTGGTCCGTCTCGTTCGCCATCCGCATCGCGAAGATCGTGCTGCACTGGGAGAGGATCGTCGAGTCGAGCTCCGCCGGACGCTGCGTCACCAGGCCGAGATAGACGCTGTATTTCCGGCCCTCCTTCGCGATCCGCGAAAGCGACCGTCGCGTCGGGCCGAAGCCGAGCCGCTTGTCCGCCGGCACGTAGCGGTGAGCCTCCTCGCAGGCGACGAGGAGAGGCACGCGCCCGCCCCCCCAGACGCCCACATCGAACGCAAGGCGGCAGAGCACCGAGACCACCGCATCCACAACGTCCGCCGGGAAGCCGGCAAGCTCCAGGATGGTGATGCGCTTACCCATCGCGGGGATGCGGAACAGGGTCCTCAGAATGTCGCCCATCGTGTCCTCGATGGTGCGGCTTGAGAACATGAACTGGTAGCGCGCGTCGTTGACGACAGACTCGATGCGCGACTTGAGCCGCCGCAGCTTGGGCCGGTCCTCCTTGGTGTCGAGCTTGCCGAGCTGGTCGTCGATCAGCGCGATCACGTCGTGCATCCGGTACGGCACCGGCGAATCGACCGTGTAGCCGCCGGCGTCAGGGTCCCTGCGCAAGAGCGCGCTGCCCTGCTCGGAGCTCTGCGCGTAGCGCGACTTGGCGACCGGAATGAGGTCGGCCAGCGCGTCAACCTCTTCCGCCACCCCCGGCCGGCGGCGGTAGATCACGTCGACGAGCTCCTCGAAATTGAAGAGCCAGAACGGCAGGTTGAGGTTGCTCGGGCTCAGCACCTCGGCCACGCCGCGGAACGCGGCCTTGTACTCGTTGTGAGGATCGATCAGCAGCACCCGCGTCGCCTCGGTCGCATTCATGATCTGGTCGAGGATGAGCGCCACCGCGCTCGACTTGCCGCAGCCCGTCGTTCCGAGGACGGCGAAGTGCTTCTGGAGCAGGTCCTGCACCTGGACCGTCGCCCTGATGCGCGCATCCTGCGTCAGCGATCCGATCGTGATCGTCTGCTTGCCGTCGTATTTGTAGATGGTCTCCAGCGCCGAAGCGTCAATCTCGAAGGCCGGAGCGCCGACGGTGGGATACGTGCGGATGCCGCGGTCGAAATACGCCTTGCCGGATTCGTCCCCCGGACGGATCTCGCCGAGGAGCTCCACGCTCGCCAGCATCACGTCGGGCCTGTTTGGTCCGCCGGCTTCCGCTTCGTAGATCAGCGCCACGGACCGCGACCGGCCGGCCTCGATCGTCAGGAGCTTGCCGACGGAGAGCGGATCGGCCCGATGCGAGGAGCAGGCAGCGGAATCGACGGCGACGATGGCGCGCGATCCGCTGACGGAGACGACGCTGCCCAGCGACGGTCCCAGCGAACGGTTTCGCTCCTGCTGAAAGACGGTCTCGGCCCGTTCCAAGGCCGCTCGAGTTGCTTGCACCGGCATGCCCCAGCTGTTTCGAATCGCACTTCAGCGTGTGCCCGCATCTGCCGGCGCGCACCCGGAAGCGCGTTCCGAGCGCTGCTCATAGTCGCGCAAAAGGGCTTAAGGATCGGCTAAGCACAGCCCGTCGATGTGCCGAAAAGAAGCGGAAAGCTACAGCTTTCCGCCTGATTAGGTCCGCTCACCGAAAATTGCGGTTCCCACGCGAATATGGGTCCCCCCGTGCTCGATCGCCGTCTCGAAGTCGGCGCTCATCCCCATGGAAAGCGACTTCAGGCCGAGGCCCTCCGCCAGGCGCCGCAGCATTTCGAAATGCGGCACCGGGTCGTCGGCCAGTGGCGGAATGCACATCAGGCCCTCGATCTCCAGCCCATGCCGCTCACGGCAGCGCTCGACGAAATCCACCGTCTTCTGCGGCGCAACGCCCGCCTTCTGCGGCTCGGCGCCCGTGTTGACCTGAACGAAAACGGAAAGCCGGCGCCCTTGCCGCCTCATCTCCCTCGCCAGCTCACCGGCGAGCTTGTCGCGGTCGAGCGAGTGGACGAAGTCGAAGAGGGCCACTGCGTCGCGCGCCTTGTTGGTCTGAAGCGGTCCGACCAGATGAAGGTTCACGTCGGCGTAGCGCGCCGCGAGACGCGGCCACTTGCCCTGTGCCTCCTGCACGCGGTTCTCGCCGAACGCGCGATGCCCGGCCTCCAGCACGGGCTCGATGGCCGCGGCGTCGAAGGTCTTGGAGACGGCAATGAGTGTGACGTCGGCAGGGTTCCGCCCGGTGCGGGCGGCCGCCGCCTCGATCCGTGCCCTGACTGCCTCAAGCCCCGACTGTGCACCGGTCATCTTCCGCCGTCTCTCCTTCCTGGCGCGCCGCTAGCACGCGCCGCACCGGTCGGCAAATCGCCGCAAATCGCGCGCCGAGTTGACCGTTCCCCCCGTTTCTGGTGAAGGTCACGCCGCTTCCTGGCCGGCTTCGAACGAGAATGTCCACAGAGCGCTACGATCCGCGTGCCGTCGAGCAGTACTGGCAGTCCGTGTGGGACGGTCACCGCCTGTTCGAGACCCCGACCGACGACCCGCGGCCGAAGTACTACGTGCTTGAGATGTTTCCCTATCCGTCGGGGCGCATCCATATCGGGCACACGCGCAACTACACGATGGGCGACGTCGTGGCACGGTTCAAGCGCGCTCGCGGCTACAACGTCCTGCATCCCATGGGGTGGGACGCCTTCGGCATGCCGGCTGAGAACGCCGCCATGCAGAATAGAATCCATCCGAAAGAATGGACCTACGCCAATATCGCCGCCATGCGTGACCAGCTGAAGCTGATGGGGCTCTCCATCGACTGGTCGCGCGAGTTCGCCACCTGCGACCCGGAATACTACGCACAGCAGCAGAAGCTCTTTCTCGATTTTCTCGACGCCGGCCTCGTCGACCGCAAGACTGCCAGAGTGAACTGGGACCCGGTCGACCAGACGGTGCTTGCCAACGAGCAGGTGATCGACGGCAAGGGCTGGCGCTCGGGAGCGCCCGTGGAGCAGCGCGAGCTGACCCAGTGGTTCTTCAGGATCACCGACTACAGCGAGAACCTGCTCGAGGCGATCGACGCCCTCGAGCGCTGGCCGGATCGCGTTCGCACAATGCAGCGCAAGTGGATCGGACGGTCGGAGGGCTTACGCATCCGCTTCGAATACGTCGAGTGGCCGCCCACCGGCGATACTGTCCTGGAGGTCTTCACGACACGACACGATACGCTGTTCGGGGCGTCGTTCATGGCCATGTCGCCCGACCATCCCGTGGCCGCGGCGCTCGCGGCGAACGATCCCGGGCTTGCCGCTTTCATCCAGGAGTGCCGCACGATGGGCACGTCCGCCGAGGCGATCGAGACGGCAGAGAAGAAGGGCTACGACACCGGACTCACGGTGCGCCATCCGTTCGACGACCGCGTCCTCAAGGTCTACGTCGCCAACTTCGTTCTCATGGGATACGGCACCGGCGCAATCTTCGGCTGCCCCGGCCACGACCAGCGCGATTTCGATTTCGCTAGGAAGTACGGACTGAGGATCATTCCTGTCGTAGCGCCGCCGGAAGTGATCGAGAGCGGCGAGCTACCGTCATGGACGGCCGACTATGCCGGGCGGGACGAGGTCTATCTCGGCGACGGCTGCATGATCAATTCGGACTTCCTCGACGGCCTGACCGTGCCGGAGGCGAAGGAGGAGGTCGCTGCGCGGCTCGAGAACCGCACCATCGGCAATGCGCCGGAAGGGACGCGCGAGGTGAACTACCGGCTGCGCGACTGGGGCATCTCGCGACAGCGCTACTGGGGCTGCCCGATCCCCGTCATCCACTGCGACGCCTGCGGACCGGTGCCGGTGCCGGAGTCCGATCTCCCGGTCCGGCTGCCCGACGACATCGACTTCGACCGGCCCGGCAATCCGCTCGACCGACACCCGACGTGGAAGAACGTCGACTGTCCGAAATGCGCCAAGCCGGCGCGGCGGGAGACGGACACGATGGACACTTTCGTCGATTCGTCCTGGTATTTCGCCCGTTTCACCGCTCCTCATGCCGCGACTCCGACCGCCCTTGCCGCGGCGAATGCATGGCTGCCGGTCGATCAGTATATCGGCGGCATCGAGCACGCGATCCTGCACCTTCTCTATTCGCGCTTCTTCACGCGCGCCATGCGCAAGACCGGCCATCTCGATCACGACGAGCCGTTTGCCGGGCTTTTCACGCAGGGCATGGTCGTGCACGAGACGTACCGCAACGCGAACGGCGAGTGGATCGAGCCGTCGGACGTGCGCCTGGAGACGCACGGGGCCGGACACAAGGCGTTCCATGCGAAGACTGGCGAGGAGCTGAAGGTCGGCGCGCTGGAGAAGATGTCGAAGTCGAAGCGCAACACCGTCGGTCCGGAGGAGATAACCGGCCGCTACGGCGCCGACACGGCCCGCTGGTTCATGCTGTCCGATTCGCCGCCGGAGCGTGACGTGGAATGGACCGACGCCGGCGTCGAGGGCGCGCACCGTCACGTGCAGCGGGTCTGGCGGCTGATATCCCGGCTCGCTGGGGAGATGCCTCCGCCGCGTCAGCCGCGCCCGGCCATGTTCGGCGACGAGGCGCTTAACCTGCGGCGCCATGTCCACCGCACCATCGACACGGTAACGCAGGACCTGGAGCGGCTTCGGTTCAATCGCGCCGTCGCGCAGCTCTACGAGCTGACGAACGTGCTGAGCGCCGCGGCCGACCGGCAGGGCAAGGCGGATTTCGGCTGGGCGCTGCGCGAGGGCTGCGAGGCGCTCGTCCTGATGTCCGCCCCGATGATGCCGCATCTCGCTGAGGAGTGCTGGCGCATCCTCGGCCATGAGAGCCTCGTCGCCGCGACCGCCTGGCCGGAAGCCGAGACGCACCTGCTCCAGGTGGAGACCGTGCTGTTGCCCGTGCAGATCAACGGGAAGAAGCGCGCCGAGCTGACGATCTCGGTCGATGCCCCCCAATCCGAAGTAGAGAAAGCGGCGCTCGCTCTGGAGCCTGTCCAGCGCTTCCTGGAGGGGAAGCCGCCACGCAGGGTTGTCGTCGTACCCAACAGGATCGTCAATGTGGTGGCGTGAGCGCGCCTTTCTCTGCGCTGTGGCCCTTTCGGCGGTCGTCGGCCTGGCCGGCTGCCAGGTGCGGCCCCTCTACGCTACCGGGCCAAGCGCGCCCGGCCCGCAGGCCGATCTTCCCGCCATTGCTGTCGAAGCGCCGCAGGGCCGCACGGAGCAGGTCTACCGCAACGCGCTGCTCTTCCGTCTGCGCGGCGGCGGCGACGCCGCGGCCACGCGCTACACGATGGTCTATCGACTGACGCTTCGTTCGCGGGAGATCGCGGTCGAGCGCGGCACCGGCACGCCCAACGCCTATCAGATCACAGGCGGCGTCTCGTTCCTGCTGAAAGACGCGGCGAGCGGCGAGTCGATCTTCGGCGCCAGCGTCACCGCCATTGACACCTACACACGCTCGTCGCAGGCGTTCGCCAACATCCGCGCCCGCCGCGATGCGGAAGACCGCTTGGCAAAGACGCTTGCGGAGCTGACCCTGGCGCGCCTCGCCGCCTACTTCGCCACGAACTGACCCATGGTCGCCGTCAAGGCGCACGACGCCGACAGCTTCCTTGCGACGCCGCCCGACTCCATGCGCCTCTTCCTGGTCTACGGCAGCGACCAGGGCGCCATCACCGAGCGGGCGCGTCACCTGGAGCGTCACGCGCTGCAGCGGGGCCGCGGAGAATCCGTCGTCCGCGTCAGTTCCGACGAGCTCTCCTCCGATCCCGGACGCATCGTTGACGAGGTCCACTCCGCCTCGCTGTTCGGTGGGGAGCCGGTCGTCACGCTCCGCGTCACCGATGGCCGCCACAACGTCATCGGCGCGGTGCAGCCGGTGCTGGACCATCCTCCCGACACCGCCTGGCTGATCGTTGAAGCCGGAGACCTGGCCGCCACGAGCCCCTTGCGGAAGGCCTTCGAGCGCTCGGGCGATGCGGTCGCCGCCCCGGCCTATCCTCTCGAAGGCCGCGGCCTCGCATCCTTCGTGCGCTTCGCGGCCGAAGAGGCCGGCGTGACGATCGAGCCGGCGGCCCGGGAGCTGCTCCTGGAGAGCCTGGGGGGCGACCGGCTCGCGGGACGCGGCGAGCTGGAGAAGCTCTTCCTCTATGTCGGCGAGACGAAACAGGTCTCGGTCGAGGACGTCCAAGCGATCGTTGGCGACACCACCGCGGCGCGGACGGACGCGATCATCGACGCCGCGCTGCTCGGTGACAACGAGGTGCTGGAAACGGAGCTCGACCGCCTGCGCGCAGAGGGTGGCTCATCCGCGGCGCTTGGGACTCTCGCGCTGCGCCACCTCATCCAGCTGCAGTCGCTCCGCGCCGCGGTCGACACGGGCACCTCCGTCGCCGAGGCAGTCAACCGCGCAAGGCCTCCGATCTTCTTCCGCCGCCGCGCGAGCGTCGAGGCGGCGCTGTCGCGCTGGAGCGCGGAATCGCTGAGGGCTGCCCGGCATCGCGTTGATCAGGCCGTCGCGCTCACGCGCCTGCAGCCGGCGCTCGAAGCCGCGGCCATCTCGGAGGCGTTCCACGCGATCGCCCTCGATGCGCGGCGGCAGAAGCGCGGCGCCGCTTAGCGCTTGAGCTTGTCGCAGACCGAGTCGAGCTGCTCGAGATTGCCGTAGGCGATGCGCAGCTCGCCTCGCCCGCTGTCCTGGTGCCTGAGCTCGATCCTGAGGCCCAGGCGGTCGGAAAGCTCCTTCTCGAGCGCGGCAATATCCGCGTTCCGGACGGTCGATTTGCGTCCCGGCTTCGGCCGCGCGCCTTCTTCAGGCTCCTGCGCGAGGCGCTCGGTCTCGCGCACGGAGAGGCCCTTCTGCACCACGTGCCGCGCCAGCTTCTGCGGATCGCCCGCGCCGAGCAGCGCGCGGCCGTGCCCCGCCGAGAGCGTTCCCGCCTCCAGCATCTGCAGGACAGGCTGCGGCAGCTTCAGGAGCCGCAGCGTGTTCGTGACATGCACGCGGCTCTTGCCGATCGTCTCGCCGAGCTCGTTCTGCGAATACTGGAACTCTTCGATGAGCGCCTGGTATCCCCGCGCCTCTTCGACCGGGTTGAGATCTGTGCGCTGCACGTTCTCCACGATTGCAAGCTCGAGCGCCTCGCGGTCTGAAACGTCGAGCACCGTAACCGGAACCTCGTGCAGGCCGGCGCGCTGCGCGGCACGCCAGCGCCGCTCGCCGGCGATGAGCTCATAACGCTCACCGTGGCCGGGCGCCGGGCGGACCACGAGCGGCTGCACGATGCCGTGCTTCTTCAGCGACGCGGCCAGCTCGTCGAGCTCGTCAGCCGGAAAGTCCCGGCGCGGGTTGCGCGGGTTGCGCTCGATCATCGCGATCGGCACGGCACGCCGGCCGCCGACGCTCTCCCCTTGGGCGGGACGTTCCTCGGCATCCGGATAGGGGCCCAGCAATGCGTCCAGGCCGCGGCCCAGCCGTCTCCTCGATTCCACTGCCACGCTGTCGTTCTCCTTAAGCCGCGCGCAGCATCCGCTCGCGCTGGATGATCTCGCTGGCCAGCCTGAGATAGGCTTGGCTGCCGGCGCATTTCAGATCGTAGAGCAGGGCCGGCTTGCCGTGCGAGGGCGCTTCCGAGACGCGGACGTTGCGCGGGATGACCGTACGGTAAACCGTATCGCCCATGTGCGCCCGCACGTCGTCGACCACCTGGCTCGCCAGCTTGTTGCGCCCGTCGAACATCGTCAGCACGATGCCGTGGATCGTCAGCTGCGGATTGAGCCCGGCGCTCACGCGGTCCACGGTGCTGAGGATCTGCGTGAGCCCCTCAAGCGCAAAGAACTCGCATTGAAGCGGCACGAGCACGGCGTGGCTCGCGGCCATGGCGTTGATGGTGAGCAGGTTGAGCGACGGCGGGCAGTCGACCAGCACATACGTGAAGGCGGGCGCGTTCTCCTCCTGCGACAGTCCCGCGACCGCCTTGCGAAGGCGGAAGTTGCGGTCCTGCATACCGGCGATCTCCAGCTCGACGCCCAGCAGGTCGAGCGTCGACGGGACGATGTGAAGGCGCGGCACCGCCGTCTCCGACGACGCCTCGCCGAGCGGCGTGTCGCCGACCAGCACGTCGTATGTGGAGACCTCGCCAATGCTGCGCTCCACTCCCAGGCCGGTGGAGGCATTCCCCTGCGGATCGATGTCGACGATGAGCACGGTCTCGCCGATGGCGGCGAGCGCCGTCCCCAGATTGATGGCAGTCGTGGTCTTGCCCACGCCGCCCTTCTGGTTGGCGATGGCCAGAACCCGGGGGATTTCCGGGAGCTTTTCGTGGGAGCTCATGGCCGCGCTTCCTTGTGGCGGAGATTTCGGATGGCGAGAACGCGGCCGCCCGGATCGGTGACGCTGACGAAATCTATCACATCGAAGTCCCAAGACTTAGATGCTGCTTCCAGCTCATGCACAAAATCTTGCCCCTTGAGGAGCAGCATGATGCCTTCCCCGCGGAGACAGGGCGCCCCCAGCCGAAACAGTTCGGGAAGCGGCGCGAGCGCCCGGGCCGAAACCACGTCCGCGAGCTCAGCGTCCGGCATGTATGCCTCGATCCGGCGCGCCGCGACCGTTGCGGCGGCGCCCGTCTCGCGGATCGCCATGCGCAGGAACGCCGCCTTCTTGCCGTTCGACTCCACCAGGGTGAACCTCCGCTCGCGATCGCCCTTGCAGGCAATCGCGACGACAAGGCCGGGAAAGCCCGCGCCACTGCCGAGATCGACCCAGTGGCAGAGGCCGGCGGGCGCGTGATCGACAAGCTGCAGGCTGTCGGCCACATG
>CAZMJQ010000147.1:0-13552 GCA_964566475.1 uncultured Propylenella sp.
TGCCGGTCGATGCAGTTGGCCGAGAGGTTCAGCGTCCCGTCCTCGAACCATTTGATGGAGATGTCCGGATAGGCGTAGGAGACGTTCTTCACTTTCGTGAAAGGCTCCATCCAGTCGAGGCGCTTTGCTTGCTCCCGCCAGAAGCCGTCGGGATCCGCGACGCTCCGCTGGTACATCGCGCGATACTTGTCGGCGTTGATGTAAGCGCGTTCGGCCCACTCCTCGGTGACGGGATGGAGCTTCGCTTCCGACATTCATACCTCCCACGGACGGTTGCGGCGCGGCGGAACCCGCGTTCGTGCCTCCTATTATGCGAAGCGAGGCGCCCGCGTCCACGCCCGGGAAACAGGGCGGGCCGCGCACGTTCGCGCGATTGCCGCCGCTTTCGCTTGACTTGGGAGGGTGGCGGGCGAAGCGTTTCGACACAATCACAGACACAAATCGGAGGCTGCGATGGGCAGTCCGTCAATTGCATTGTTGTCGGGGGTCTTCGCGTGCGCGCTCGCTCCCGCGGCGGCTCTGGCGCAATCCGGCAGCGCGGCCGAGCTGCCCGACGGCGAGGGCAAGGAACTGGTCGAGGCCGTCTGCACCGCCTGCCACCAGACCAACCAGATCGCCCGCAGCTCCGGCTACACCGCCGAGGACTGGCAGGAGCTGACGGCCACCATGATCGACCTCTCCGGCAGCCCGAAGGAGCGCGGCCGGATCGTCGCCTATCTCTCCGCGCACTTCCCGCCCAACGACAGGCGCGCGCCGACGCTGATGGACGGCGACGCGGAAATCTCCTTCACCGAATGGGTGGTCCCGACGCTCGGCCAGCGCTCGCGCGATCCCGTAGAGGCGCCCGACGGCTCCATCTGGTGGGCGGGCCAGTGGGCGAACCTCGTCGGCCGCATCGATCCGGCAACGGGCGGGATGGAGGAATTTCCGCTGCCGCCGAAGGCCGATCCGCACTCCGTCACGATCGATGCGGCAGGCAAGATCTGGTACACGGGCAACCACAACGGTACTGTCGGCATGCTCGACCCCGAGACCGGCGAGATCACCGAATACAAGATGCCGGACCCGGAGGCGCGCGATCCCCACACTGCGGAATTCGACGCTGACGGCATCCTGTGGTTCACCTTGCAGCAGAGCAACATGATCGGTCGGCTCGATCCGGTGAGCGGCGACATCAGGTTGGTCACAATGAAGACCGAGCGCGCCCGTCCCTATGGCGTCAAGATCGACGCGGAAGGCGTGCCCTGGGTCGCCTGCAACGGCTCCAACTGCCTCGTCAGGGTCGACCCCGAGACCATGGACCTCACCGAGGTCAGGCTCCCGATCCCGGAGACCACGGTCCGCCGTCTCGACATCGCCGATGACGGGACGATCTGGTACGTCAACTCCTCGCAGGGCCGGCTCGGCCGCTACGATCCTTCGAGCGGCGAGGTCAAGGAGTGGCCGTCGCCCAGCGGCCCGAGATCCCACCCCTACGCGCTGGCCGTCGTTGACGGCATCGTCTGGTACAACGAGTCCGGCATGCGGCCGGATGCGCTGGTGCGTTTCGACCCGGCGAGGGAGACGTTCCAGAGCTGGCCGATTCCGTCCGGAGGGTTCCATGCCGGCATCGTCAGGCACATGCGCCCGGACAGCCAAGGCAACCTGCTCATCCACCAGTCGAGCACCAACCGCATCATGCGGGTGACGATCGAGCGGTCCACCGCGACGCAATGAGACACGTATCCTGGAGCTCGGGCCGGGCCTCAGGCGCCCACCAGCCCGATCACCAGCCCCATGACCAGGAACACGCCGAGCCAGTGCCCGCCATCGATCACGGTCAGGCTCCACCTCGAGCCCTGGAAGCGGTGGTTGACGATCATCGTCCCCATGACGAAGGGCAGCCAGACGAAGAAGGCGGTGACGAGCCCGCCGGGCACGGTGACCTCGCCGAGATGGGCGATCAGCCCGGCGAGGAAGTACGCGATGACGAGCTGCGCGACGAAGGCGATGACGAACGGCATCGGCTCGGGTTTCGGCGGCGCGGCGAACCCCACGGCGGCCAGCCACTGCTTGGCGAAGAACATGTACCAGGCGGCGCCGAAGACATAGGCGGCGACGGCCGCGACGACGACCGCCACGTAGCTGATGCCGGTGAAGACCATCTTCCGCTCCCGAGGCGCCTGCCACCCAGCATAGCATGGAAGCCGGCCAAGCACCTCCGCGGGAGTCAGAGCCGCCACACGCCCGTACGCTTGATCTCCGCGTCCTCCAGCGCCCGCGTCACGGGCACCTCGTAGGTGGCAACCCGCGTCAGCCGGTCCCTGGGCAGGTAGGTACGGCCGGGATCACCGATCAGCACGGTTGCGCCGCGGCCGGCAAGCCGCTCAAGCCATGCGAAGAGCCGCTCCGCCAGCGGCTTCTCGTAGAAGGCGTCGCCGATGAGCACCGTGTCCCATCCCGCATCGCCGCCGATTAGATCGCCCCGCTCTATCTCCAGCGCAACGCCGTTCGCCTCGGCATTGGCGGCAATCGCCGCGAAGGCGAATCCGTCGATCTCGCTGGCGGCGACACGGCGCGCGCCGGCCTTCATGGCGGCGATGCCGACAAGGCCCGAGCCGGACCCGAAGTCGAGCACGTGCCTGCCTTCGGCGAGCTGCGGGTTGTCGAGCACGTGCCGCGCCAGCGCCTGCCCGCCGGCCCAGGCGAAGGCCCAGAACGGCGGCGGCAGACCGAGCGCGCCGAGCTCCTCCTCCGTCTTCTCCCAGAGCGGCAGCGCTTCATGCGCCAAGTGGAGCGTCACCTCCGGCACCAGCGGCGGCGCAAGAAGGCGCGTGTTCTCATGGATGAAGGAACCAGGCTGCACCGTTCCCGCCGCGCTCGACGCGACGAGCATACACGGCCCTACTGGCGACGCGAGGCGCGATTCAAACCGAGCAGCGGAACGGAGGAGAACAGGCCGGCGGCCGCTGTCCGTGCGTTGCGGACAGAAAGCGAGCGGCGGCGGTCGCGCGCATCCGCCGCCGCCCGGATCCTTGCGCTTAGCTCGAGGGCAGGACCTCGGTGGCCGACATCTGGCCGCCCTCGCCTTCCTCGTAGGTGATCGTCACCTGATCGCCGACGACCAGCGAAGCGGCATCAAAGCCCGCCGGAAGAAGGAAGGTCTCTCCGCTTTCGAGCGTCACCGTTCCCGCTGCCGGGTCGATGCTGGCGATCGCCCCCATCGCTTCTTCCGCAAGTGCGGCGAACGTCGAAGCGGCGAACATCGTGCCTGCGGTCAGAGCAACCATCAGCTTACGCATAGTCTCTCTCCTCGTCTGGGAAAGGGTCGCCACGATGCGGATGCAAAACGTGCACGACCGGTTTGCCCCTAGCCGAGGGCTGAACGTCGGCTTCCCGATTCCGTTCCTCCGAAAACCAGCGCGGATGAAAAGAATCTTCGCCGACTGACAAGCCGGCAATTGTGCGATCATCCTGCGTACGAACCCGGGCAGAACGCTGGCGATCGTGTGCACGCGCTGGGATAGCATTCCAATTCCGCCGCGCGGTCGCACGGACGGCGCGGCGGACGCCCCGCACCGCTCTCGGATGGAACGAACGTCGCTTTTCGGATGGAACGAACGTCGCTTTAAAGAGCGGCCGACTATTCCTCGGGCAGTCCGCCCGTGACGAGGAAGACCGAAGCCCAGTTGTCGGCGAGGCTCACCAGCGCACCGAAGACGCGGGCGTCGTGGTCCGACTCGGCGGCCGACCTGTAGAGCGGCTCCTGCAGGATCACGCGCAGCTCGGCGAAGCGGCCGCATTTGCGCTCCTCTCTGAGGCCCTCGTAGGCCGACAGGGCCTGGTCGACGCCTTGCTCGCGTGCACGCGCCAGCTGCTCGGCTACCGCGGCGGAGATGCACATGACCCAGTTGTGCACGACCATCTCCGTGTCGAGCTTGTAAAGACTCGCCGGTGGAGCGGTCACGGCCACATCGGCCGACGGCAGCTCCGTCTCGATGCCCACGGGCGCGGCAGCCCATGCGCCCGGCACGGCGGCGCACGCGCCCGCGACGGCCGCGGCGCGGCACAAGCTTCCGATCCTGATCATCCCCAGCCCCTGACTCGCCCCGGCCGGCGGCGCGATAGCGCGATCCGTCGGTCGCTAGCGACCGTTCTTGCGGCACGAGCGAAAGGATGCCCCAACCTTTACGCATTGCCTCGCGCGGCGCGTCGCACCGCGATTCGGCATTGGACCACGTTCGGGGCGAAACCGTACCCCGTTTTCGGCTGCGCGCGGCTCTTGCCCAAGCTCTGTTGCGCGAATCCCACGCACCGGCAAAGTGTTTTCAGGTCCAGGTCGGCGCTTACCCCCAGGGCCCGCCCCACGGTCCCCGGCGGGGCTCGATCTCGAAGGCCCGGTGATGCCGCCGCTCCAGCACCGGCACGTCGCGGCGCTTGAAGAAGCCGACGAAGACCAGGCCGCCGACGAAGCCGCCGATATGCGCCCAGAATGCCACGCCCGGCTGATCGACCGGCGCGGAAAGCCCGCTGAAGAGCTGCAGCGCGAACCACGCGCCGAGCACGATGAGCGCGGGGATGTGCACCACCGTGACGAAGAAGCCGAGGAAGACGAGGACGCGCACCGTCGCCCCGGGATGGAGCAGCATGTAGGCGCCGAGCACGCCGGATATGGCGCCGCTCGCGCCGACCATGGGGATGGTGGACGCCGGATTGATAAAACCCTGCGTCAGCGCCGCGGCCACGCCGCAGAGGAGGTAGAAGACGAGGTAGCGCCCATGCCCCATGGAGTCTTCGATGTTGTCGCCGAAGACCCAGAGGTAGAGCATGTTGCCGCCGAGATGCAGCCAGCCGCCGTGCATGAACATGGAGGTGAAGATTGTCGCCCAGGCCGGCACCAGTACGATCTCGGGCGGCAGCTCCTCGCCGCCCAGAAGCCGCGCCGGGATCATGCCGAGCTGATAGACGGCAATGATCTCGCGCTCGTCGGCGAGCGAAGCCTGCCACAGGAAGACGAGCACGCAGGCCACGATCGCCGCGTAGTTGACGTAGGGCGTGAGATGGCGCCGCGGATTGTCGTCGGAGATCGGGAACATGGCGCGTTGCCTCGCGGGCGGTCTCGTCCGGAAGGCATCGTAGCGCCCGCGGGGGTCAGGTAGAAGGTAGGGCCCCGGCCGTGTCGCGCGCAGGCACGACAGGCAAAGTGCCTCAGCGTGTCGCGACCACGTTGTCCGCCGGGTCGGTTGCGACCATGAAGGCGTTGACGGCGAACGATCCGAGGAAGATCGCCAGCGCCAGCATGATCGCGCCCCCGATCATCATCACCGCTTCCCGGCTTCCATGCTGGTCGCTCATGCGCCACGTAACGGACGAGCCGTCAGGCGGTTCCAGATTCAATCTGGGCGAGTCGGGCGGGAGGCCTGAGCACCGCCTACGGTAGGCGCAGAGCCAAGCTTGCCACGGTGCCGTCTCCGATTCGGAGGTAACACCTCGCGAGTTTCCGCGCGTCGCGCGGCTACCCCGCCTTCACGCCGCCCATCTTGCAGACATGCGTCCACTCCGCGTCGCTCACCGGCTGCACCGAGAGGCGCGAATTCTTCACCAGCACCATGTCCTTGAGGCCCGGATCGGTCTTGATGGCCTGCAGCGTCACCGGATTCGGCACGTCGGCGACCGCCTTCAGGTCGACGCACTCCCAGTTCCCCTCCTTCGCGGTGGAATCGGGATGCGCCTCGGCGATCACCTCGACGATGCCGACCACCGCCTTCTCATCGCCGGAGTGATAGAAGAAGCCGCGGTCGCCCTTCTTCATCTTCTGCATGTTGGCGCGCGCCTGAAAGTTCCGCACGCCGTCCCATTCCTGCCCCCTGGCGCCGGCCTTCTTCTGCTGGTTCCAAGACCAACTCCCGGGCTCCGACTTGAAAAGCCAATAGGCCATCGCTCCCCTCCCTCGAGCGGCGCCCTGAAGAGGCAAGTGGTGCCGCATGCCGGACTCGAACCAGCGACCCACGCATTACGAATGCGTTGCTCTACCGACTGAGCTAATGCGGCTTCCGGGCTGCTCCTTACAATCTAGTGTGCAAGGCGGCAAGTTCCAGTCGCAGGTCCGACGCGGGGGCTGGGCGCTTCCCAACTCGTTTCCGCCTCTCAGGCGCGCCGGCGGCCCGAGTTGCCGGCGCTGCGGCTCAGGAAGCCCGGCAGCGCCCGATCTGTCTCGTCCTCATCGTCGATCACGCCGGGGTCGTCCGGCCGTGGCGGCTCGGCGGCTGCCTCAACCACGGAAGCGTCAGCGGCGCCGCGGGGAGCGTCCGCCGACTCCCGCTGCGGTGCGGATTCCGCAGCCATGCCGGAGGGCCGCTCGTCCCCGGCGGCTGCGCGCTGGCGGCTGGCGGCGGCCCCGGTGGCGACGGACGGCTCTGTGGGGGACCCGGCCTGCTCCGCATCGCCTGAAACGACGCGCACGACGGTCGGGGCCGACGAGGCAGCCGATGCCGCGGCCGCGGCTGGCGACGCGCTCTTGTCTTCGGGAGCCGCTTCCTCACTCTCCTTCGGCTCGGCACCCGCCTCAGGGGCAGCGAGCGGCAGCGGCGCCGGCCTCAGGTCGGCGGCATCGATCTCGATCCTCGGCCGCTCCAGCTCGGCGACCGGGACCTTCCATTCGACCGCATCGAGGGCCCCGGTGACCGGCGACAGAGGCGCCCATGCCTCCAGCACCACGCCATCGGCGGTCCAGGCCGGATCGCGCGGCGCATAGACGGCGCGCGCCTGCCAGCCGCGCGCCCGCCCCATGTCGCCGCTTTCGGCTTCCTCCAGCTCCGCCATCAGGATCAGCGCGTTGCGCGTCGGCCGCTCGGTGATGACCGGAAGGAGCATCTCGCGGACGCGCGTGAAGTCGCGGGCATCGATCGCAGCGCGCGCCACGGCTAGACGGCCTTCATCGGCATGCGGGCGCATGCGGAACAGCGTCTCGGCGCGCTTCAGCCGGTCGCTCGCCGCGTCGCCGCTCCTGACGTGCAGGTAGGCCTCGGCGATCTCCGGGTGTGGACCGGCCCGCCACGCCGCCTCCAGCACGCGCACGGCGCGGCGGATGTCGCCCTGCCGTGCCAGGAGCCGCCCCGCGACCACAGCCGCCGGCACGAGATCGTTGGCAAGGTCGTGCGCCTCGAGCGCCGCCGCCCGCGCCGCGTCGGGGTCGCCGTCCTCCATGGCGAGAGCCTTGGCCGTGAGGATGACGGCGCGCTGGCGCCTGGCCGTGCGCTTGTCGACGATGCGCCCGTCGACGGCACCGGTCAGCGTGACGAGGGCGGCGTCCCAATCGGCGGCGGCCGTCTGGTGCCTCAGCAGCGCACGCGCCGCCCACGGCGCGGTGGGCGCCTCGCCGCGCGCGTGCTCGGCGATCTGGTGCGCCGCCAAGTGCTCGCCCTCGCGCTCCGCCTCGATGTAGAGGCCGCGCAGGCCGGCGATGCGGGTGGCCGGGTCCTCCGTCATCTCCTGAAAAATCTCGCGCGCGCGGGTGCGGTCGCCCCTGAGCTGTGCCGTCTGCGCCTTGAGGAGCAGTGTGAGCGGCTGATCGGGGAGGCGCCGTCCGGCGTCCTGCATGGCGCGCTCGGCGCTTCTGAGGTCGCCGGCCGCGATGGCGATGAGGCCCTGCGAGAGGGCGGCGCGGCCGCGCTCCTCGCTTCGGCGGCGAAGCCCGCGCGCCACCCGCCAGGGGGCGCGGAACAGCTCCCGCACGAACCAGATGAGGGCCATGACGACCAGGACGACAGCGACAATCGCGATCACCGCCGTCGTCAGGACGACCGCATAGGCGGTGTCGCCGAGCGTCAGGGCGACCTCGCCCGGCGCGCCCTTGAGCCAAGTGAAGCCGAGCGCCGCGGCGAACAGGAAGGCGAGGAGAACGAGGAACCTGATCATGCCGCCGGCCTCATTCTTCCGTGCCGAGCCGGGCCAGCGCGTCGGACCTCAGCCGCGCCGCCAGATCGCCGGCCGTCTTGCGGGTCTCCGCCGCCTCGGCCCAGTCCGCGGTCGCCGCCTTGATATCCTCGGGCAGCGTCGTCCATTCCGCCAGCGCGGTCTCGAGATCGCCGGAGTCGAGCGCGGCACGCATGCGCGTGACGACCGCGCCCGGGTCGTCGCCCGCAGTGGGATTGGCGGGACGCACCTCCACCAGGCCGCGGGCGCTCTGCATCAGCCGATCGAGCGCGCCGGCGCTCTCCGGCACCTCGGGTGTGAGATCGACGCTTGCGATCTCGCTCTGGAACTGCGTCCGAAGCTCGCCCAGCGTCGGCAGTCCTTCGTCCGCGTGCGGCTGAAGCGCCGCGACCGCCTCGTCGTCGACGCCGAGCGCCCGAAGCGCGGCAAGCTCGCTCGCGAACGGCCGGCCGGCATCGAGGGCGGAGGCAAGCGAGCCTGCCGCGACCGCCGGGGCGAGCGCCGTCGCCAAATCCATCTGCCGGCCGATCTCCTGAAGCCGCGTCTCGATCTCAGCGATGCGCGCGTCGTCCGGCAGGCTCTGCACCTCGGCGGTCAGCGCGTCGACCCCCTGCCGCAGCTCCTGCATTTCGCTGTCGATCCCTGAGACATCGGGCACGGCATTCCTCAGCGACTCCAACTCGCCGGCGAGCTCACCGAGACGCGCGGCAAGTTGCTCTCCGGCTTCGCCCGTCGGCGTGCCGTCCGCGGCAAGCGCGACGCTTTCCTCAAGCTGCGCGAGGCGGGCCCGCACCTCTTCCAACGTTGCGGCGTCCGGCGCTGCCGGCGCCTCGCGCAGCTCGCCGACCGACTGCTCCAGCGCCGCCAGCTGCTCGCGAAGCGGCGCGACGGCATCGTCCTGCGGCGCCTCTCTGAGCGCCGCGGTCTCGGTCTGCAACGCATCGATCTGGCCTTGCAGCCCTTCGATCTCGCTTGCCAGGTCCGGGCTTTCCTCCTGAGCGGGGCGGAGGAAGCCCGCAAGCGCCAGGACGACGACAAGCGCCACCACGGCGCCACCTGCCAGCGCAGCTGCGAGCAGTGCGCCGAAGGATTGCCCGGGAGGCTCGCCAGATGAGGACCGCGGCAGCCCGCCGCCGGCGCGTTCCGCGAAGGCCGAGGGCGTGGGTTGAGGCTCGTCCCGCCCGTCGCTTTCCGGCGCCTTCGGTGAAGCGCGTTCCCCGGCCGCTGCCGCCGTGCTCTCCATCCTCCCGCCGGCCTGCGCCTCCGGCGCCGGCCGCGTCTCCGCGCTTTCGCGGGCGGAAGCCTCTGCCTGACCGGCTTCGATGTTCTGCGGTGCGTCCGCTGCCGCACGTTTCGGGCCGGTCTCTCCCGCCGTCAAGTCTTCCGCCGGAAGGTCGATGGTGACCGGTTTCCGCTGCGACTGCGGAACGCTGCCCCCTCCCTGGCCCCTGCTGCTCTTCGCCAATCACGTCTCCGTGGGTCGGATTGCCGCCGCTTTCGGTGCTTCACCGAATAACCCTCTCCCCATTTATATCAGACGTATGAGCGGAGCCTAGGCGTGAGTCCCGTTAACGCGCCGCGCGCTCGATCAGCGCGAAAAGGCTGATCTGGTCGGGTTCCTCGGCAACGGCCGGAGTCCCGGCGGCCACCTGCGCCAGCGGCTCGGCGGCTGCGGCGGAGATGCAGAAGAGCCTCACGTTCCCGGCGAGCGGCGCCAGGCCGGCGGCGGCGACGGCCTTCGCGAAGGCCTCGGCGCTGCGCCTCGAATAGAGGAGCACGCCGTCGGCATTGCCGGAGCGGAGCGCGTCGACGGCAACGCCGGCAAGACACGGCCGGGGCGTCGACTGATAGACGGTCGCGGTTTCCACCCCGAAGCCGTGCGCCCGCATGTCGGCGGCGAGGTCGCCTGCCTGCGCGTTGCCGGCGGCGTAGAGCAGCGGGCCGGCCTCTGGCCTGAGGTCGGCGGCAAGGAGGTGGACAAGATCCGCAAGCGCGCCGCCTGCCGAGCGTGCGTCGCGGAAGCCGGCGCGCTTCGCCTCGAGCGCCGTGCGGTCGCCGACGGCGTAGAGCGGCAGGTCGCGCGGGACGGTGTCGTCGGCGCGCTCGGCGAGCGCCCGGACGGCGTTGGCGCTGGTGACCGCTATCGCCTGCCACGGGCGCTCGGGGATAGCGGCGCGCGGATCGGAGACGACATCGAGCATGGGCGAGAGGATCGCTTCGTGGCCGAGGCGGATCAGCGCATGCGCCGTGCGCGTCGCGTCGGGCTCGGGGCGCGTCACGATGAGCCGCATCAGCCGATTCCGACGCGCTGCAAAAGGGCGGCCGGCGCGCGCCGCAGGATCTCGTTGGCTGCGGCGCGGCCCATCATCTCCGCGTCGTCGGGCGCGCCGGCCATGTGCGATTCCTGCACCTCGCTTCCGTCCTCCGCGAGCAGCATGCCGTCGAAGCGCAGGCGGCCATCCTCCATGCGGGCGTGACCCGCGATCGGCGAGCGGCATGAGCCGTCGAGGGTCGAGAGGACCGCGCGCTCGCATATGAGCGCAAGGCTCGTGTCGCGATGATCGATCGCGCCGAGGAGGTCGCGCATGCGGGTATCGTCGGCGCGGCATTCCACGGCCACCACGCCCTGACCGCAGGAGGGGAGGAAATCGTCGATGGAGAGATGCGCGGCGACGTGATCCTGGAGCCCGAGGCGATTTAGTCCGGCGGCCGCCAGCACCGTCGCGTCGAATTCGCCGTCCTCGACGCGCTTCAGGCGGGTCGGCACATTGCCGCGCAAAAGCGCGAAACGGAGGTCGGGGCGCGCTCGCCTCAGCATCGCCTCGCGGCGGATGGAGGCGGAGCCGATCAGCGCGCCTTCGGGCAGCGCGTCGATCGACGTCGCATGGCGTGCGATCAGCACGTCGCGTGCGTCCTCGCGCTCGAGGACGGCGGCGATCATCAGGCCTTCCGGAAGGAACGTCTCCATGTCCTTGGCGGAATGAACGGCAATGTCCACCTCGCCGGCGAGGAGCGCGCCTTCGATCTCCTTCGTGAAGAGCCCCTTGCCGCCAGCCTCGGCAAGCGGCCGGTCGCGGATGCGGTCGCCCGATGTCCTGATCGGCGTGACCTCGATCGCGTCGGGCGCAAGGCCGTGCGCAGCGGCAAGCGCGTCGCGCACGGCGGACGCCTGCCACAGAGCCAGCTTGCTGCCTCTCGTCCCGATGCGGATCGGTCGCGTTTGCGCCATGCGAACCCCGGATGCTAGAGCCGCTGCGGCTCCCAGCGTGAGCCCTAGCCCCAGGCCCGCCCAACTGCAATGACGCCTCCGACCGCACGCGAGCTGACGGTGCTCGGCATCGAGACGAGCTGCGACGAGACGGCGGCCGCGGTGGTGCGTCGCGAGGGCGGCGGGCGCGGCGTCATCCTCTCCGACATCGTGCTGAGCCAGATCGAGAACCACGCGGCGTTCGGCGGCGTCGTGCCGGAGATCGCGGCGCGCGCGCACGTGGAAGCCCTCGACGGCGTGATCCGCGCCGCCATGCGCGAGGCGGAGGTCGCGTGGGACGACCTCGACGCGGTGGCGGTGACGGCCGGCCCCGGCCTGATCGGCGGGCTTCTCGTCGGGCTGATGACGGCGCGCGCCATCGCCGCGGCGCGCGGGCTGAGACTCCTGCCCCTCAGCCATCTCGAAGGGCACGCGCTCACCGCAACGCTGACGGACGGAGTGGCCTTCCCCTACCTCCTGCTTCTCGTCTCCGGCGGGCACACGCAGCTCGTGGCGGTGGAGGGCGTCGGGCGCTACCGGCGGCTCGGCTCGACCATCGACGACGCGCTCGGCGAGGCGTTCGACAAGACCGCCAAGCTGCTCGGCCTCGGCTTCCCCGGCGGGCCGAACGTGGAGCGGATGGCGCGATCGGGCGATCCCCGCCGCTTCGCGCTGCCGAGGCCGCTGAAGGGCACGAAGGGAGCCGATTTCTCCTTCTCCGGACTGAAGACGGCGCTCAGGGTGGAAGCGGAGGCGAGAGCGCCGCTCAGCGAGCAGGACGTGGCGGATTTCGCCGCCTCGTTCCAGGCGGCCGTCGCCGACGTGGTCGACGACCGCACGCGCCACGCGCTCGCGGCATTCCGCGATGCATGCGGCAGACCGCCCACGGCGCTGGTCGTCGCGGGCGGCGTCGCGGCAAACCAGGTGCTGCGCGCGCGGCTCAGCGCCCTTTGCCGCGTCGCCGGCGTGCCGTTCGTCGCGCCGCCGCAGAGGCTTTGCACCGACAATGCGGCGATGATCGCCTGGGCGGGTGCGGAGCGGCTCGCGGCGGGGCTCATCCCGGACGCCGACATGCCGGCGCGGGCGCGCTGGCCGCTCGACGGGGCCGCCGCGCCGCTAGTGGGCGCCGGCGCGAAGGGCGCGCGGGTTTGAGCGGCGGAGGGGGCCACGTCGCGGTCGTAGGAGCGGGCGCGTTCGGCACCGCGCTGGCGCTCGTTGCGCACAAGGCCGGGCGCGACGTGACGCTCTGGGGCCGCGATGCGGATCGGGTCGCGGATACAAGCAGACAGCGTCAGAATGCCGCGCATCTGCCGGGCGTGGAGATACCGTCCGCGATCACGGTGACGGCCGATACGGCGGCGCTGAACCGCGCCGATATCGTGCTTCTCGCCGTGCCCGCACAGGCGACACGCGACGCACTGGCGACGCTGGGCGGCAGGCTTCGCGACATCCCCGTCGTGGCGTGCGCCAAGGGGATCGAGCAGGGCACCGGCCTGCGGCAGAGCGAGATCATCGCGGAAGTCATTCCCGGCGCACGGCCGGCGGCGCTCTCCGGCCCCGGCTTCGCGGAAGAAATCGCGCGCGGACAGCCGACCGCGGTGACGATCGCAGCGGATGAGCTGCCGCTGGCGCACGCGGTGAGCCGCGCCCTCGCCTCCGATACGTTCCGCCCCTATGCGAGCGACGACCTGATCGGCGTGGAGCTCGGCGGGGCAGTGAAGAACGTGCTCGCGATCGCCGCCGGCGTGGTGGCGGGACGGGCGCTCGGCGAGAGCGCGCGCGCCGCGCTGATCGCGCGCGGCCTCAAGGAGATGATGCGGCTCGGCACGGCGCTCGGAGCGCAGGCGGAGACCTTCATGGGGCTCTCGGGGCTGGGCGACCTGGTGCTGACCGCCACGAGCCGCCGCTCGCGCAACCTGGCCTTCGGCATGGCGCTCGGCGAGGGCCGGACGGCGGCGGAGCTGCTGGCGCCAGGCATGCCGCTGGTGGAAGGCGCGCACACGGCGCGCGTCGCGGCGGAGCTTGCGGCGCGCCTCGACATCGAGGCGCCGATCATCGCCGCCGTCGCCGCGATCGTCGACGGCGCGCTGACCATAGACGCGGTGATCGAGGGCCTCGTCAACCGGCCGCTCAAGGCGGAGACCGCGTGAACGCTCCACCGCCTAAAAGGCGGTGACTTCCAGTTACGGCTTAAAGCCGGATCGGTCCGCCGTTCGGCGGACTCACGTGACCGCGAAGTTGTCCGCCGCGCCGGGCAGCGCCCGCTCGAGGACGCGGGCGAGGTGGAGCGCCGTGCGCCCGGTCCCGTGCTCGATCTGCTGGCGGCAGGAGGTGCCGTTGGCGACGATGATGGCGTCGGCCTCGGCGCCGCGGACGGCCGGCAGGAGCGAG
>CAZMJQ010000148.1:0-3093 GCA_964566475.1 uncultured Propylenella sp.
GCCCGGAGCACGGCGCGGAGGGGACCGAGCTTCAGATCGACATCCTCGGCAAGCGCCACACCGCGACGGTCATCCCGGAGAGCCCGTACGATCCGGAGAACGCCCGGCTGAGGGGTTAGCGTCGTAGCCCGGATGGAGCGAAGCGAAATCCGGGACTGAATCGCGTTCCGGCACCTCCGACCCCGGATTACGCTTCGCTCCATCCGGGCTACGGGTGCGCCGCCGCTCCATTCCGATGCGCAACACGCGGCGCCTCCCGCGCGTCGAACTTCCGCCGTGCCTGGTCAACGCGCGCCTGGTTGGCGATGGCCCATTCCGCCAGCGCGCCGACGGGGCAGAGGAGCTCGCGGCCGAGGTCCGTCAGCTCGTACTCCACCTGCGGCGGCGTCGTCGGAAAGACGGTGCGCGTGACGAATCCGTCGCGCTCGAGGCTCCTGAGCGTCGCCGTCAGCATCTTCTGAGAGATGCCGTCGATCTGCCGGCGGAGCGCGCTGAAACGCAGCGGCCCCTTGCCGAGCAGCGAGACGACGAGCACGCTCCACTTGTCGCCGATGCGCGAGAGGAGCTCGCTGACCGGCCGGCACGCCTCGGTGTGAACCGGGTGCTTTGGTTTCAAGAAAGTGCCTCCTTGCGGGCGGTAGAGGGTCACTCATATAGCCCTGATTACCGAAGTATACCAACCCGGAGACCGAGCATCATGGGCAAGCCGAAAATCGCGATCATCGTCGGCAGCACGCGCGAGGGACGCTTCGCCGATCATCCCGCGAAGTGGATCCGCGAGCACGCGGCCTCCCGCGGCGACATCGAGGTGGAGCTCATCGACCTGCGCGATTACCCGATGCCGTTCTTCGACGAGCCGTCGTCGCCGCTCTACGTGCCCTCAAGGAACGAGGTGGCGCAACGCTGGCAGAAGAAGGTCGCCGGGATGGACGGGTTCATCATCCTCGCGGCCGAGTACAACCGCGGCCCGACCGCCGTGCTGAAGAACGCGCTCGACTACGCCTACACCGAATGGAACAACAAGCCCGTCGCCTTCGTCGGCTACGGCGGCGTGGGCGGGGCGCGCTCGGTGGAGCAGCTTCGACTTCATGCCATCGAGCTGCAGATGGCGCCCATCCGGACCGCTGTGCACATCCAGATGCCGGTCTACCTAGCGGTCCTCAAGGAGGGGAAGAGCCTCAAGGACTTCGACCATGTCCTCAACCCGGGCGCCATGCTCGACCAGCTCGTATGGTGGACGAAGGCGCTGAAGACGGCGCGGGAGGAGCCCGCCGCCGTCAGCAACGCGGCGTAGAAGCGCAGCTTCACTCGGCGCTGTCAGCCTCTCCGGACTGCTCCTCGGGAAGCTCGATGGGCTCCGGCGCCGGCTGCACGGCTTCCGCGGGCTCGCCTGCGGCAGGGCCGTTGCCTTCTTCGGGCGCGGCATCGGCCGGCTCGGCCGCCGGTTCCCCGGCCTCGCTGCCCGGCGCCTCTGTGGCCGCCTCCGCCGCCGCGGCGTCGTCCGTGGCTTCCGTGTCGGAGCCTTCCTCGTCTGACTGGAAGCTCGCGATCTCCGCACGCGCCTGCTCCAGCATTGCGCTGCAGCCTTCCTGGTCGCCCTCTTCGATGAGAGGCTTCGCCTCTGTCAGGAAGCCGCCGACCTTGTCGACCACCGGGCGGCTGCCGGTCCAGCTTTCGTAGGGCGTCGCGGTGATGATCGTGCCGGTCAGGTCGACAAGCTCGCCATCCGCCATCACCAGCACGAGCGGGTGCGCACCCTCGCGCCCCTCGTATTCGGCCTGCAGCGCCGAGCCCTGGATCTGCTTCTCGATCGCGGCGAATTCGTCGGCGCAGCTCTTGTCCTGCGCAACGGCGGCCGCGGGGAACATGGCCGCGGCGGCAAGGGCGGCGGGAATGAAGCGTGGCATGGTCGGTTTCCTCCCTTGGTGCTTGTCGTGTCGCCGCGCGCGGTTCCGCAGAAGGCGCGGCTGTTCATGAACGAAGCATAGGCGGCTCGGTTCCGAATTCGGCCCTTCGGAGGCCTCTTTCAGTCGGCCCGGAAGCTGTCCTCGATGCGCTCGATGATGGGCGCATAGAAGGGCTTCCGTCCGGCCGGGAACTCCATGGCGAAAGCGGCGATAACGTCGCCCCGGAAGAAGTACTTCTCGTAGAATATCCGCTCGCCGCGATAGCCGGAGAGCACCAGCCAGTTGCGCCCCGACGGGCTATAGGTGACCTCCTCGTAGTCCTGCATCCCCACCATCTCGCGCTTCATGGAGGCGGGAGAGTCGTTCAGCGTGTTGTGCGTCCCGAAGATCTGCAGCGTCGCATCGCTCGATGCGAACGAGCGCCCGTCGCCGTTCTGCGGCTCCTCCAGCGGCGAGAAGACGTCCGCCGGATAGTCGAAGCGCATCCCGAAGCGGTCGTTGACGTAGGTCTGCCAGCCGCCGCCGATGGGAATGAGCTGGTCGGCACGCGCTGCGCCCATCAGCGCAAGCGTTGCACCGATGAGCCAAGTGACCGCGATGGCCGCCGCCACCATCAGTCCCGAACGTCTCTTCAGCCTGGCCACGGTTGGCTCCGTCGGGGAAAGGGAGGGCAGGGACTCATGCATGGCTCTGTGCCGCCTTCGAGGCGACAATGGTATATGCCTTGTGAAGGATTTTCAGCTCGCCGCGATGCTCGCGGAGGAACCGGTCTATTCCCTCCTGCGGGCGCTCTTCCACGGGAAGATGCAAACGCCACTCATAGTCGTCGAAGGCGAGCACGCCGCCGGGCTTGAGAAGGGGGAGGCACAGGGTCGCGTCGACATAGACCTCCTCCGCCGTGTGCCCTCCATCGATGGAGATGAAGTCGAAGAGCGGTCGAACTGGGAGACGCGGAAGTATGTCCTGCGACCGCCCCTTGTACTTCAACAGCCGGTCGCCGCATCCTGACACCGCCACGTTGTGATCAAAGCGCTCCTCGTAGGCCGGGGATTCAAAGATGTCGATGCAGGTGATCGAGCAGGAATCGCCCGTGAGGATGTTGTCGAGGAACCAGAGCGCGGTACATCCCTCGAAGGATCCGATCTCCAGGAAGTGGATGTCGGGCTGACCTCTGAACCTTCCGAGG